>BNVB01000001.1 GCA_025997795.1 Spirochaetia bacterium
TCGGTCCGTGATCCGTCCGCAGCTCTTTGGTATTCTTCCCGTTTCGCCGGTTTGTGATTGGTTTTTCACCCTGGTCATGTTTCTCGTAACCAAGATGCCCGGTCAATTCAGCTTCCATCGTCCGCTCCACAAGCGCCTTGGTTAGCTGCTTTATGATCCCGCCGGGCCCGTAAAAATCGTCGGGGCCGTGGTAGTCCTTCAGAATTTCATCCAGGACTTCTTTTGTAAAAGCCATACTCGCTCCTTTCGGTAGTATAGCCGTTTACACACTTTTTTTTACAGGTTCATATAAAAACGGTTTTCTCCTTTTATGTTATGCTTCAAACTGTTCAATAACTGCCTGTCTTATTCCTCTGCTATCAACCATATATTCTTCAATGGAACCAATATTTGCATTTGTTATCATTATTTGACCTTCATATATCTCCGCTTTGTCGTAACCTCTTTCTCTTTTTGATGTATTTTCATTCCGATGTTGCGGTGCAAAATCATGATGCTTTTGTATAACACTATTCTTTAAAACCCAATATTTAATACTGTCACGGTATGCTGCAATCCATATAAAAACATCACAACAGGAAGGCTTCAATTGTTGAAAATTCATTAAAAAATTACCCTTTGATTTTGAAGAAAAAGCTTTAACAATCATCGGTTCATCAGCCTTGTCTCTATTTTGGGCACGCGATGCTTTTACTTCGACTTTAATATTTCCATTGGGATAAGGTAAATATAAGTCATATTCAAGTTGATAGGCAGGATCGATTTTTTTATTGGGCCTCTGCAAGCATGGTTCTAATGACATCAGATGGCTTAGACCCCAAGTATCTCCAAACGTACGAGGAGCCATTTCAAAAAGATATAGGTATAGATTTCTATTTATATAGGTATCTCTTAGTTCCAAATAGTCATCAAAAGACAACACATTTTTTGAAAGCAATGCTGATATGATATATTCATATTTGCTAAAAGGATAAACAGAACTAATATTTTCCAGTTCTGTCCTAAAATTGATTGAGCTATTCAATTTGTCAATCAGCGTATCAAGTTCTTTTTCAAGTGTTTCCACTTAGATTTCTCCTTTAATGTAGACGTACTGCTCATTATCTATCGAAAAATAATTACAAATAATTTTATCAATACTTTTCTGAAATGTTTGCAAATTTTCTTCTTCAAGAATCATTTTTTGATACATATCATAAATATTTTTGTGTTCATTTTGGGTTAGAATTGGTAATGGCATATCTTGTAAATGCGATTTCAAAACCTTACAAGAATGAAATTTTTTTTTGTAAATAAATGAATATATATCACTATTAAACAAACCTACAATTGTTTCCATAGGGTAATTGTGGGAAATAAAAATATTAGCACTATTCAATAACAGTGCATTGCCGCAATCAAGCGTACAAATCAATGTATCACTAATAAATCGGTATGCGATTTTCTTCTGCCGATAATATTCAATGGGTGCAATTTGTTGATAACTGCTGGGATTAAACACAATATAACAGTGCGGCAATTCATAGTAATACTTTTGTATATCTTTACCACGAAATATTGGCTCTGTTTTTTCGGCAGGATTTTTTAATATATGTTTTGCATTATTTCCTGTAACAATACCAAGAGCAAATGACGTGCCGCTTTTCAAATTAACATGTTCAGTATTATATATTTTGTTTATTAAAAGAAAATCTTGAGTCTTAATATCGGCACTTATAATATAATCAGGAGACGCGATACTTTTTTTTGACAATTGATATATGTTATTATCCCTATCCTCAATGAGTATATTTTCATCTGCCTTTTCAGTCTCAATGTGAAGTAAAATACTTTCGGATAAAACACCCTTAAAAGCGTTGCCAAGTAATTTAATGGACAGCTTGTTATTTTTCTTTAAGATACAATTCCTAATGTTGTGATGTGTTGCAACATTTAGAAAGCTATGCGGAAGAAAGAAATATAATTCGCCCTTATTTTTTAGCATACTTATTGCATTATATAAAGCAATGCTAAATATTTCATTTGTTTCAATTTCCGGATATAATTTTAGGAGATATTCTTTTTGAGATTTTGTCCATTTACTGCCCCATGGCGGATTAGTAACAATAACGTCAAATTCTTCTTTTTGTTTTTGTTCGATTGAAGTAAAAAGCAAATTGTCTGGCTCAACAAGCGTTATGTCCTGTTTTATTATATTTGGCAATATGTTTTTATTATCAAAAAATAGAACAAGGTTTATAAAACATATTTTTAAAGCTATTTCATCAATATCCCGCGCAAATATTTTTGAAGGATCATGTGCTTTTGTTAATACTCTAATCAATATACTCCCACTACCACAACATGGGTCAAGAATGGTTTTATTCTTAGGTATATTTATTCTCGATAATAATTCAGATGGAGTATAATATGATCCAAGCGTTGATTTTTGAGAAATACTTTGAATAGATTGGTAGAATGCTCCTAAAATATCGTCGTTTTGATTGATTACTTCATATTCTGAATAGAGTGATTTAACCAAAGCAGGATTTTTACTTTCCATTATCCATGCTGACAATAATGAATCAAGAGGCGTGTCCCTGTTTATTTCCCAGTTATTATTTATTATTTTATTTGTTCGTAAGATTGCTAATACCAATGCTAATACACCATCGTTCAACGACAATTCTGACATTTCAAATTCTGTTACTAAGTTATTCAACATTAACTTTCTTGATTTTTCCGTTATTCCTAGATAACATACATATTTTTTTTCTAACAACGACCTATTAGCCCGAGAATTTAAACGCGATGGTTCATCTTTTATTCCATTTATGATAGATACAAATGTACTTTGACTATAATGGTCAAAAATATCAGGAGGAGGAATAACCTGTGTTTTTATCCAATTATTAACAGTAGCCAAAGAGATACCGAGTTTTTCCCCAATATGCTCTTTTTTTAACAAATCTTCCATAATCGAACCATATAGTACTGTGTAAATTTTGTCAATGAACAGGGAAAATAATATATGAAAAAGCAAGTTGAAGAAACAGATGGCCCGGTAGGAAATAAATTTTTAAATCACTTCTTCCCCAACCCAATATAATAGGTCTCAAAAGAATTGTCCCGGCAGGCGGCGGGCTTAAAACTCTTAACACTGTTAAAACAGGTCCGCATTTCTTTAAGCAGTGCCGCTGTGTCTCCGCCCTGGAATACTTTGATCACCATGTTGCCCCCCGGACTCAGGCACCGTTTGGCATAACCCAGGGCTTCTTCCGCCAGGGCCAGGGAACGCAGGGTGTCCACCGTCCGGGTACCGGTGGTTCCCGGCGCGGCGTCGCTTATAAGGGCCGTATAGGGGCCGCGGTTTTCCAGTTCTGCCCGCACCGCCTCGCTGGTAAAATCCCCCTGGATAAAGAAAAAATCTTCGCGGTCAAAAAGGCCGCCGTCAAAACGCCGGGACAGCGTAAGCAGATCTATTGCCGTCAGGCAGAGCGGCTGGCTGCCATAACGACGGAGGACATAGAGGCTCCAGCTTCCCGGTGCGGCTCCCAAATCAAGAATTCGCTGCCCCCCCTGGTTCCGGGAAGAAGCAAAAAAAGTAAACTTTTCATCGATCTCCTTGAGTTTGTAGATCGAACGTGCAGGGTACCCTTCTTTTTGGGCTTTTAATGACCAGAAATCCGGTTTTTTATATAACGCCATGGCAGATTGGGTTCATTATAGATTATATTTATTAAATGAAGGAGTATGCTGCGGCGCTGGAAAAAATAGAGGCTGTCCTTGAGGAAGCTCTGCCCGCCCAGGCTGGTTCTGCCTGGCTGGATCGGGTTTTCCCCTCACTTGACGGATTGTACCCGGAGCAGACAATGGCGCTGCTGGAACCGGGGCGGGACCTCTTTAAGCGGGGGGGCAAGCGGTGGCGGCCCCTTCTGGCATACCTCGTATGCCGTACCCTTGGCGGGGCCGATGCGGTACTTCCGCTTCTCCCGCTGGTGGAATTTCCCCATAATGCCAGCCTTATCCATGACGATTTGGAAGATAATTCCGGCGAACGGCGGGGTAAACCAGCTGTTCACCTGCTTTATGGCAGTGATACGGCAATCAATTCCGGCTGTTTTCTCTACTTTTTGCCTCTGGCGGTCCTGGAAAACTGGGAAGGAAGTCCCGAAAACCGGGACAGGATCTGGCGGCTTTGGGCGGAGCATATGCGGCTCCTTCATCTGGGGCAGTCCATGGATATCGCCTGGCACCGGGATTTAGCTTTAATCCCATCGATAGAAGAGTATATGCTGATGTGCGGCCTAAAAACCGGCTGCCTGGCCCGTTTTGCGGCCCTCCTGGGGGCAGAGGCTGCGGGCTTTGGCGGAAACAGGGTTTCTCCGGATATGACCCTTTCTTTAGGGGAAGCGGCCCAAAAACTCGGTGTTGGGTTTCAAATTCTGGATGATGTAAAAAACCTGAGCACCGGTATTCCGGGGAAAAAACGGGGCGATGATGTGGTGGAAGGCAAAAAAAGCCTCCCGGTTTTGCTTTTTCTGGCCGGTTCCGGTGGTTTGAACGATCGCGGTTTGAACGATCGTCTTGCCTTTGTCAGCCGTTGTTTTAAGGCGGCCGGAGAAGGGGTAAGCGTACCGGAGGTGGAGGAATTTATCGGCGCTTTGACAGAAGCAGGAGCCCTGGCGGAAGCAGAAAAGAGGGGCCAGGCTTTAATTGCCGAAGCAGGGGCGTTTTTTGCGAACCTTGGGGACCAGCAGGATCCGGAAGCGGGAAAACTCCTTGCCGGTTTAACGGAGTTGTTACGGTAATGACATTGTTGGAAGCGGAAATTTGGGGAATTGCCGAGGCCGGAGACGGATACATGGTCTTTGTCAAACCCCGGGAGTCGGAATTTTCGGTACCGATTTTTATCGGCCAGCTTGAGGCCCAGGCCATACTTATCGGTTTTGGGGGAATCAATATACCCCGGCCGCTGACGCCGGATCTTTTCCATAGCCTGATTAAGGATGCAGGTTACGAGCTGCGGCGGGCGGAAATTAACGAACTGCGGGATAATACCTTCTTTGGCGCCCTGGTTTTTACCAAACCAGGGGGCGGGGAACTGGTACTTGATTCCCGGCCTTCGGATGCCATGGCTATGGCGCTGCGCTGTCAAAGCCCGCTCTTTATAGCCGCCGAGGTCGTTGAGGAAGCGGGCATCCTCGCGGAGGACCTGGACGGCCCCATTCAACCAGATACGGAGACCCAAAAAAGCCTGCTCCAGATGGAACTGGACGAAGCGGTTGCCGCAGAAAACTATGAAAAGGCTGCAGAAATACGGGATAGGCTCAATTTATTGGGACATTAGGGGGAAATAAAGAAAAAAATGTTAAAATACCCAGAAAATTCGCCAAAGTACTTCCCTTTTTTGCTAAAATATTTTAGAATATGACTACTATTGTCGAAATTAAGACAAAGAATTTGATTTTCTGCCTATGCGGAGTTAGAAATGCTGGTTGTTTTTAGAAAATTTGCTCTTACCAATGCGGCGCTTAAGGTATTAAGCGCCGCACTGATATTTCTTTTGTCCATTTTACTGCTGGCGGGCCAGGGAAAGAGCGCCAAGGTTACGCCTGTAGAAGAAAGTATGGGCGGCCGGGAAAGCGCCGTCACGGTCGAAATCGCCTCCCTGGAGACCGAGGGTCTTTCCGAACCGGAAGAATTTACCCAGCCCAGGATGCTGCTTTTTTCTTCCTACACGGTTCAGCAGGGGGATGTAACGGGGGAAATTGCCAAGAAATTCGGCCTTTCCGCAAGTACCGTTATTTCGGTAAACAATATCAAAAATACCCGGGCTTTGCAGATTGGCAAGGTTTTGCGGGTTCCCAATCAGGATGGGGTTTTTTATACCGTTAAGCGGGGCGATACCCTTTCTTCCATTGCCGCCAAGTATAAGTCGGATTCCGGCAAAATCCAGGTGGCCAATGAACTTTTTTCCGATAAAATCAATCCCAATACAAGCCTTTTTGTTCCCGGGGCAATTATTCCCTGGGAAGATGAACAGCCCCAGCAGTTACAGCCGCGCATTGCCGGGGACCTGCTTACCTGGCCTATCCGGGGGCGGCTTACTTCATATTACGGTTACCGCCGCAGTCCCTTTACCGGCGGCAGATCTTTCCACGACGGTCTTGACATAGCGGCCCCCACGGGTACCCCCATTAAGGCCGCCCTGGCCGGACGGGTTCAGTCCGTGGGTTATGACAATGTATACGGTAACTTTGTCATTATCAGCCATGCTTCGGGGTACCGTACCCTTTACGGTCACATGGATTCATACGATACCCGGCCCGGAGCCTCTGTTACTGCCGATACGGTGATTGGTTATGTGGGAAATACCGGACAAAGTACCGGGGCGCACCTCCATTTTACGGTGTACAAAAACGGATCTTCCGTTAATCCGCGGTCTTTGCTCCGTTAGGGGACCGCAAAAAACCGCCGCTAAGGCGGTTTTTTTATGCGTAATCGTCCTCTTGCTAACGCTGGTACTTTGCGGAACGGGTTGTTCATCGCTTGTTGCAAAAACCCAAGCTTCACCGGGAGTTACGGAAATGGGCAAAACGGATGAGCGGATTTATCTGAATTATCCGGTGGTATTGGTCCACGGCATTCATGCCAATGACAGGAACGGCCAATCCTGGGGAAGAATTCCCCAGTTTCTTACGGATTGCGGAGTACCGGTCTACTTTGGCGGGACCGACGGCTGGGGCAGTTATGAAACCAATGCCGCACAGCTTAAGGCGGCGATAGAACAGATATTGGCAAAAACCAGAACAGAAAAGGTAAATATCATTGCCCATTCAAAGGGCGGTATAGATGCGCGGTACCTTATCTGGCGTTACAACTTTGGCGGCCAGGTGGCAAGCCTAACAACCATAGCAAGCCCCCACCAGGGATCGGAACTGGCGGATCTGCTGTACCGCCGGGGCGCCGTTCGCTGGGGGGTTTCCAAAAAGATCCTGGGTATTTTTGAAAAAGTCTACGGCGATACCAGTCCCGATGTACACAATGTCAACCTGGAATTAACCACCGAAAAAATGAAAGAATTTAACGAACGGGTGCTGATGGATGAAGGGGTTTATTTCCAAAGCCTTTATACGGTAATGGACGGATCCCTGGACGATTTAGTTTTTTCCTACACCTACCGGTACATAAAGAAAAACAACGGAGAAAATGACGGCGTAGTCAGCAGCTGGTCCGCTATGTGGGGAACCAACGTCCGCAAAATAGCGGACGGTGTTTCCCATGCCGAAATTATCGATCTTAAAAAGCGGACTATTTCGGGCATTGACATACCCCGGCTCTATGCCGCCATTGCCAGAGATTTAAGCCGCCGTGGTTTTTGAAATACAAGAGAGCCAGTTCCAAAATGTCAGATTTTGGAACCAGATCAGGAGGCAGCGCTTTTGCTAGAGGATCTTCTCCGCATTATAGAAGAAACAGCTCCCCTGCCCCGGCGTTACCGTTCCGCTTTGCCTGGGGATGTGGCGGAACTTTCCCGGCTCCTTACCGCCGCCCGGGGTGAGCGGGACAACGGTTACTTAAGCCGGCCCAACCTGCTTTCTGCGTATCTCCGGTATTTTTTGCCCTGGAATGTGTTTCGCCTTTCCCGGCTTTTTTCGTTTGCGCCGGATCTGCCGGTTTTGTCGGATGGAGATGCGGTCAGCGATCTCGGTTCCGGCCCCCTGACCCTGCCAATCGCCCTCTGGATAACCCAGCCGGAACTGCGAAAAAAACACCTGGAATTCCGCTGTATTGATACTACCGGCGCAGCGCTGGATGCGGGGAAACAAATTTTTGCGGCCCTGGCGGGAAAGACATGGACCATCAAGACTATCAAGGGACCGCTTGGTATTCCAGTATACGGAAAAAAAGCAAAACTTACGGCGGCCCTTAATGTGTTTAACGAAGTATACCCGCTTAAACTGGTATCGCAGCTCCGGCCAGGCGGAAGTTCCGGCCCGGAACATTCCGCCGCCGGAAAAGCTGTCGCCCTGCTTGGCTCCCTCACCGCCGAAGACGGATCTATCCTGGTGATGGAACCGGGAAACCCCCAGGGCGGCGCTTTCATCGCCTCCCTGCGGGCGGCCCTGCTGACAGAGGGCAGGGCGCCGCTTGTGCCCTGCCCCCATGCGGCGGAATGTCCCTTACCGGGTAGTCCCGGCGGCAGGGGAAAGGCAAAGTGGTGCCACTTTGCCTTTGATACGGAAGAGGCCCCGGCTGCCCTGCATAAACTTTCAGAAGCGGCGGGTATTCCCAAGGAGCGGGCTACGTTTAGTTTTCTACTGGCAGGGCAGATTAACGCGTCCGCCCCGGAGTTAAAGCAAATACAGATTAACGCATCCAACCCGGAATTAAAGCGAGTACAGATTAACGCCGCACTGCCGGCACGAGACATACTGCACGTCCGCAGTATGTCCGATCCGTTTCCCGTGCCTGGTACGGGCTGGGGCCGCTATGGCTGTTCGGAAAAAGGGCTAATCCTGATTGCTGGAACCAAACCGGAACTTGATCCGCTTAAACCGGAGACACTGTTAAAGCTGCCTGTTCCGGTAAATGCAAAGCGGGATACCAAAACCGGTGCATTGATGCTTGGATTAAATCGTTCTTGCTAATACGCTAATCATAGTGGAGGAAAAAATGTGGATACTGTTTGCGTTTTTATCAGCCTTCTTTGCCGCCCTAACATCGATTTTAGCCAAAATCGGTATTAAGGACCTTAACTCCAATGTGGCAACCGCCGTCCGCACCGTGGTGGTTTTGCTGCTTTCCTGGGCCGTTGTTTTTGCCACCGGGAAACACCAGGATCTTGGTCATATTGGTCAGAAGAATCTGCTCTTTCTGGTTCTCTCCGGCATCGCCACGGGTTTGTCCTGGCTGTGTTATTACCGGGCTCTGCAGTTGGGCGATGCCTCAAAGGTAATCCCCATCGATAAATTCAGCCTTGTAATAGGTATGGTTCTGGCCTTTGTTGTTTTAAAGGAAACAATAACCATTAAGACAATTATCGGCGGTTTCCTGATTAGCGCCGGAACGCTGGTGTTGGTTTTTTAACCCCGCCGCCGGGAAATAGGTATTTTTTTTTCCAATAACTATCGACAAGAAAACTATAGTGTACTATACTAATTTGCGGAGGGGCATTCTACAAATCATTAGTAAAGCGAGGGTATCATGTCGGAAGTATTGTCTATTGTTTTGGGAGGCGGAAAGGGAACACGGCTGTTTCCTTTGACCAAAGACAGGGCAAAACCGGCTGTTCCTTTTGGGGGGAAATACCGGCTGGTAGATATCCCCATTTCCAACTGTATTAATGCCAATTTACGCCAGATATATGTCCTTACCCAGTTTAACTCGGCATCTCTTAACCTCCATATAGCCCAAACCTTTGTTTTTGACATCTATTCCAGGGGTTTTGTAGAAATCCTGGCGGCGGAACAAACCTTTGAACATACCAGCTGGTTCGAGGGTACCGCCGATGCCATACGGAAGAATTTTATCCATTTTAGAACCCAAAATCCCTCCTATTACCTTATCCTTTCCGGGGACCAGCTCTACCGGATGAACCTGCGGGATTTTATCAAACAACACGAAGAATCGGGGGCAGCTATCACCATTGCCTGTACCACCGTATCCCGGGAAGAGGCAAGCCAACTGGGAATCCTTAAGGTAAACAAAAGTTCCGGGATCACCGAGTTTCTGGAAAAACCCGGCCCGGACAAGGATATCCAGGACTTTAGGGCCCCGCCGGAACTAAAACGGGATAAAAATGGCAAAGACGAATACCTGGCATCCATGGGGATTTATCTTTTTAACGCGGCAGCCATGGAGGAATGCCTTAACAACGAACTTACCGACTTTGGCAAGGAAATAATCCCCCAGTCAATCAACAAACTTAAAGTTAACGCCTACCTCTTTGACGGGTATTGGGAAGATATTGGAACCATCAAAAGTTTTTACGAAGCAAATTTGGAGTTAACCACCGTGCGGCCCCGCTTTGATATCTACGACGAATCCATGCCTATTTATACCCATATGAGGGCCCTGCCGCCGTCCAAGATGAACTTTAGCAACATGAACCAGTCCATTGCCTCCGAGGGCTGTATTATCACCAATGCTTCCATTTCCAATTCCATCGTGGGAGTCAGAACCACCATTGAATCCGGGGCCAGCCTTAACGGGGTCATCTGTATGGGAGCGGACTACTACGAGACAGAAGAGCAAAAAAAGCTGATTGACGAAAAACGGCTTCCCCATGTGGGAATCGGCAAAGGCAGCATCATCAAGGGGGCGATTATCGATAAAAACGCCTGTATTGGGGAAGGCTGCCGTATCGGTATCGACAACATCAACCGGGCAGACGGCAACTACGGCCACTACCATATCATTGACGGTATTATTGTCATACCGAAAAACCAGGTGCTGTATCCGGGCACGGTAATTTAAGACTAGCGCACGGTCAAACACGGCTGTTCCACCGCCGTGTTTGACAGACCCGCTGTTTCCAGCGGACCCTTCCCGTCTGCAGGTTTTTCTGCCGGTGTGTCCGGCGAAGCCGACGCGGCTGAAATTTCCGGTCTGCCCGATACGGTTTCTTTCCCGGCTGACCCTGCGGCCTTTTTTACCCGCAGCAGAATTTTGCCGTTTCTTCCTTCGGCGCTAAAGGCCGTACCGGGGGGATACTTCCCCTCCAGCAGCAGCATAGCCAGCGGATCTTCCAGTTCCTTCTGTACCGCCCGGCGCAAAGGACGGCCGCCGTACCGGGGGTTCCAGCCTTTTTCAATAAGAATAGACCGGGCGGCGGCTTTAACCGTTAGGCTATAGCCCTGTTCTGCCAGACGGAGCGAAAGTTCCGCAAGGTTAATAGTAAGGATCGCCGCTACTTCTTTTTCCGAAAGGGCGCTAAAAACAATCACATCGTCTACCCGGTTAAGAAATTCCGGGTTAAAGAGCCGTTTGAGTTCCGAGAGCGCCGCTGCTTCTATCTCCTCTCTATCCATGAGGCCGGCGGCGGCGGAAAAACCAAGCCGGGAATCCCGGGAAATTTCCCGGACTCCGGCATTGCTGGTCATGATGATCACGGTATTTCTAAAACTTACCGTATGGCCCAGATTATCCTTTAGTTCCCCTTCTTCCAGCACCTGCAGGAGGAGGTTAAACACATCCCGGTGGGCTTTTTCAATTTCATCAAAAAGTACCACCCGGTAGGGATTACGCCGGATCTGTTCTGTTAACACACCCCCTTCTTCGTAACCCACATAACCCGGAGGCGAACCGGTAAGCCGGGAGGCATTGTGTTTTTCCATATAGTCCGACATATCAATGCGGACCAGTGTATCAACAGACCCAAAAAGATATTCCGCAAGGGCCTTTGCCAAAAGGGTTTTTCCCACGCCGGTAGGTCCCAGAAAAATAAAGGAACCCAGGGGGCGGGCGGGAGAAGCGATTCCTGCCCGGGAACGGCGCACCGCCTGGCTTACCCGGCGGATCGCCTCGTCCTGGCCCACCACGGTTTTATGGAGTTCCGTTTCTATGGTAAGGAGCAGCCGGGACTCCCCTTCGTTAAGGCGGAAAAGCGGTATACCGGTCATTTCCGAAACAACCCGCCTAATGTCCGCCTCTTCCACCGGCACGGGCTGTTCCCGGCTTTCCCAGGAATGGCGTACCTGTTCCAGCCTCTGCCGGAGTTTGTGGACATCGTCCCGCAGCCGGGCGGCCGCTTCATAGTGCTGGGCGCTTACCACGGCGGACTTTTTTTCTGTAAGCCGCTGTATCTCCCGTTCTATGCCGGCAATTTCTTCGGGCTCCGAAGCTGTTTCCAGCTTTTTCATCGCCGCCGCTTCGTCCAATACATCAATGGCCTTGTCAGGCAAACGGCGGCCCGAGATATAACGCCTGGACAGATGCACCGCTGCATCCACCGCTTCGGGGCTAAAACGCACCCGGTGGTGTTCCTCGTAACGGCGCTGAATGCCCCGGAGTATGGCCGCTGTTTCTTCTTCGCTGGTTTCTTCCACCACAATGGGCTGGAAGCGCCGTTCCAGGGCGGCATCCCGTTCAAAGTATTTCCGGTATTCCGCCAGGGTGGTGGCGCCGATGCACTGGATTTCCCCCCGGGCCAGGGCGGGCTTAAGCATATTGGAAGCATCCACCGTTCCTTCCGCTCCGCCGGCGCCGATAATCGTGTGGATCTCGTCGATAAAAAGGATGATGTTTCCTGCCTGGAAAATCTCCTTCATGATTTTTTTGATCCGCTCTTCAAATTCTCCCCGGTACTTGGTACCCGCCACCAGCGCTCCCATATCAAGGAGCAGGATACGCCTGCCTGCAAAATGATCCGGGGAACTGTTTTTTTCTTTTCCCGCAAAAAACTGGGCCAGTCCTTCTACAATGGCGGTCTTCCCTACCCCGCTTTCACCCACCAGAATGGGGTTGTTTTTATTTCGCCGGGCCAGGATACGGATTGCCCGGTCTATCTCCTTTTTCCGGCCGATAACCGGATCGAGTTTTCCCTGTTTTGCCAGGGCGGTAAGGTCCCGGGAAAATTCGTCCACCACCGGGGTAAGCACCGGATACACTGCGGGCCGCGCCCTGGCGGCGGTTTCTTTACTGGTCCGTACCGGATTAACCGTGGTTTCCACCGCCATCCGGAGCATCTCCGCATCTACCGCCCGGAACGTTAGATAGTTCCGCACCGGCATATTCTGTTCCCTCATGGCGGCAAAAAGGATATGCTCGGTGCCGATATAGTCCTTTCCCAGCACCCGGGCCTCTTCTGCGGCATTTTCCAGCATCTGCCGGGTCCGCTTTGCCGGAGGCACATCCCCGGGAAGCAGGGCGGTGGTTCCCCCGCCGCCTCCCCGGGGCCGGGGCAGTTCATGTTCCAGGGTTTCCCGGAATTCGTGGAGGTCAATGCCCAAAAAAAGCAGGGCCTTGCAGGCGGTTCCGCCCCCCTCTTTAAGGAGCGAAATAACCACATGTTCGGGCAAAAGCTCGCCGGCATTGTTTCTGCGTGCTTCGTTCTGGGAATCTATGGTGAGTATACGCTGGGCCCGGCGGGTAAGTCCTTTGAACAAGAAGGTCTCCTTTTTATAAGTGTAATCGGTCCGGCGCCAAGAGGCAAGAAGAAAGCAATTTTGCAGTACCCTTAGCGTTCATACCGGGCCATATTGGCCGGCGTTTCGTAGACATCCACAGCGCTGATACCTTCCGCTGCTTCCGGGGGAAGCAGCCGGAAGGTTTCTTCAAAGATATGGCGGGCGATACGTTCCGCACTGGGGTCGCCGGAAAAAACGGCATGATCGTTTAAGCTGGTATGATCCAGGGTTTTGCAGATTGTGCGGAGTGTCTCTTTAAGCAGGGCAAAGTCAACAAGTTTGCCGCCGTCATCGAGTTTTTCTCCCCTGGCCCAAAGGCGAACCCGGTAATTGTGGCCGTGGAGCTTTTCGCACTTGCCCTGGTAATGGCTTAAAAAATGGGCGGCGGCAAATTCCGCCTCAACTCTTACACTGTACATGGTACTTCATTATATCGTATATTCCACCGCTTCTAAAATAGCGTGGATCTTGTTTGTCATTATTTTCATATCCTCTAAAAAGGCCGGTAATTCCTGCCCGATTGTTTCCAGATCACCGGCCTTACCCGCCGCTTCCAGTGCCGCTGCTTTTTTTGAAAGCCCCTGTGCGCCAATGGCAGCGGCGCCGCTTTTTATGCCATGGGCGGCAACGGTAAAAGAGCGGATATCTTCTTCCGGCTTTGTCAGCGTTTTTTGTTTTTCTTCGCAATCCTCCAAAAAGGCGGCGGCTATTTCCCGGTAGGCTTCCATACTGCCGCCTGCCATAATAAGGCCCTGTTCTACATTGATCTCTTCAATAACGCCAAAAGAGGGCAGCGCCGGAGTGCTTGGTGTTGATGCAGCTAAGGGCCCGGCAGAAAATTCCGGCAGTTCCCGTACTTGTTTTTCCCGGGGAATCCACTTTGCCGCCATGTTTGCAAGTTTGGAAAGCTCCATGGGTTTGGCAAGGTAATCGTTGAACCCGTGGGATAAAAACATTTCCCTGGTTCCCGATACGGCATTGGCGGTAAGGGCAATAATGGGAACGGTACTATACGTACCGCCCATGGAACGGATCTTTCTTGCGGCCTCGATACCGTCCATACCGGGCATCATGTGATCCATCAGAATAAGATCGTAGGTTTTTTTTCTAACCTGGCGGAGCGCTTCTTCACCGCTGGTACAGGTATCCACATCCATTTGATAGAGGGAAAGGAGGCCTTTAGTAACCTTTAAGTTGGTGATTATGTCATCCACAATAAGCACCTGTACACCGGGGGCAGAAAAACTAATCCGCTTTTTCCGCTGGGAGTCCGCGGAACTTTTTCCGTTGAGCATATCCGCCAGGGGAATTACATAAGCGGGCATAGCGATAAGCGGAATGTTTTGCAGTGAAATAATTTCTCCCCGGGCAGCCAATACGGCGGATTTTACCAAAAGGTTTTTTTCTTTTATAAAATCCGCTGTCTGGACGGCAAAACAGGAAGGGCAAAGGGCAAAGGCATACTGTCCCTTTTTTAGTTCCTCAAAAAATCTTTCGATATGATCTGCCACGGTTACCGGAACATCCATGCTTTCCAGGGAAAAGCGGACAGAGTCCGCTATGAGCGGCCGGTTATCGCAAATCAGCACCGGTTTTGCACGGGGATCCGTTACCTCCGCCAGGGGAACCTTGTCCCTGAGTGTTTGGGGTATCCGGACGGTAAAGGTGCTGCCCGAACCATAGATACTTTCCACCGTGATGTCGCCGCCCATAAGCCTGCACAGATTCCGCGTTATGGCAAGTCCAAGGCCCGTTCCCTCTATCTGTTGATTTACCTTAAGATCAAGACGGGCAAAACTGTCAAAGAGTTTATCCCGGTCCTCATCCTTAATTCCTATACCAGTATCATGTACCGCAAAAGAAAGGATAATTCCGTTTTCGTCCCCCGCGGAAACAACACCGGAAACGGTAAACCGCACATGACCTTCCGGAGTATACTTAAAGGCATTGGTTAAGAGGTTAAGCAAAATTTGGCGTATCCGGTTTTCATCGCCCATAAGTTTATCCGGCAATTTTCCATCGGCATCAACAACAAAAAGAAGGTTTTTTTGGGAAAAACGCATTTTTACAATATTGATGCAATCGTTAAGAAGCGATGAAAGGGCATATTCGGTGCTTACAATTTCCAGTTTGCCCGATTCAATTTTGGAAAAGTCCAGTACATCATTGATAATTGAAAGAAGATTATCTCCCGCATGTTTAACGCTTACGGCGTTTTCATACACCGTGTCGGGAATATCCTTGTGGAGCATCAGTTCCACCATCCCCAAAATCGCGTTCATGGGGGTACGGATCTCGTGGCTCATCTGTGCCAGGAATTCACTCTTTGCCCGGGAAGCAAACTCCGCAAGCCTGGTTTGTTCTTCCAGTTCTCCGGTACGGCGGCGGACTGTTTCTTCCAGATTGGTATTTGATTCTTCCAGGGCATCATTCAGCTGATTTAACTGCTGGTACAGGTAGGTAAATTTGCTGTTAAGGATCAAGGCCGAACTAAGGGTAAAAATAAAAAATCCATACCGGGAAACAGCAAAACCATGGTGGAAAAAAAGAGAATCCAGAATATCCGCCAGAGAGGCGGCAAATAGAAAAGTTAAACTTAGAAGAATGTTCCCCAGGGGATTATGTATCAATTCCGCCAGGTAGTACCGCCAAAGAGATTTCTTTTTTGGCCGTTTCTTAAGCTGTTTCCAGTCCCGGTAACCCAGGGAAAAAAAGATGTATAGTACATCGTAACCAAAAAAAACCGTGATTACCAACAGAGTTGAAACTTGCCAGACGGTAAGAATATCCCCGCCGTATTCGGGGGAAAAGATAAAACAACTTAAGGTAAAAAAAATACAAACCGAAGTATACATTCGGGTAAACAGCCGCATCCGCTGGATGCTTAAATGTTCAACAAAGGCTATCAATACGGGGATAGCCATAAAAATTGTTCCGTATTCAATTTTGGCAAGAATATTTGAATCCGGTATAAATGAATAAATCCAGGAACTTCTGGCGATACTGTAAATTCCCAGGAGCGCCGAAAAACAACTGTAATAAAGGTTGTGCCAGGAACCTCGGTGGTTTATAAAGATTAAAAAATAATAGAGTCCCACAAAAAGATATATGGCGCAGAGAGCAATGATAACGGTTTCATCATGGGTTCGGGTAATATATTCGTAGGGAGCAATATAGTAGGGGGTGGTGTAAAACATACCGGTACTCGCATAATTCGGCGGGCCTACAATATGCAGCGTTACCGTATTGATTCCTTCCCGCAGGAAAAGTTTATCCACGGGAAAATGAATCTGCCGCCAGGAACGGTGGGACTTTATCTGCCCTTCGCTGTCAAGAAACATCTCGGACTTGACAGCGTTTCCGTTAAGGTACACCGCCCAGTTGTCCCCCAGGGAGGCAAAATACATTCCCGGCATTAAACGGGTATCGCTCTGGATTTTTTCCATGGTTTTGCCGTCCATGACAAAGCGGAGAACTATGGTATATTCCCGGTCTTTTTCACCAAAGGGAGAAAGGAAGATCCGTCCTGGAATTTCCTTGTCCAGATCCAGATCTTTGATAATCACCGGCTTTATCCCGGTTTTCCCGGTTTCAATGATCTTCCAGCCCAATTTAGACAGACGGGCTCCCAGGACCCGGGGCTCTTTTTCCAGAAAGCCGTCAAACTTTGTATCCTGCGGGTTAAATCCGCTTTTTATATAAACCGGATAATTACGAAGACTAATATAAAACGCCGGCTCCCGGCGGGCAGTACAGGCGGACAAAAGGAAGATGAAAAAAAAGACCGGTATACATTGTTTCATTTCTATAAAAAATTATAGTACATTTTTTTCGTTTTTATGCTAAAATAGGGTAAATGTTTCTTTCTGAGTTTTTTACCGCCAAAACCGCCGAACGGGCGGGTTTTATTGAACGGCGGGGCAAAGAAAACCCCTGCGTGACCGGCCTGGAATACGATTCCCGGAAGATTCAGCCGGGTAACCTTTACTTTGCCCTGCCGGGGATCCATGCCGACGGCCATGCTTTTATCGCCGGGGCCATAAGCCGGGGCGCTCTGGTTATTGTCCACCAAGCGGATTTACCTTTAGATTTGCCCGAGGGCCCGGTGTATATCCGGGTAAGGGATTCCCGTTTTGCCATGGCTCCCCTGGCGGCGGCCTTTTACGGCTTTCCCGCAGAAAAGCTTGTTTTGGCGGGGGTTACCGGTACCGAAGGAAAAAGCACCACGGTGTATCTTATCTGGCAGCTCTTACGCCTAACGGGAAAAAAGGCGGGTTTTATCTCCACTGTTCAGTACAGTAACGGTGGGGAAGCGGAGTGGAATGCCGAACACCAAACCACGCCGGAAGCAGTCACCATACAAAAACGTTTGGCCGAAATGGCGGCCAACGGAGCGGAATATGCCGTTATCGAAGCAAGTTCCCATGGCCTTTCTCCCCGGACCAACCGGCTGGGAGAAATTTTTTTTGATGCGGCGGTACTTACCAATGTAACCCACGAACACCTGGAATTCCACGGAACCTGGGAACAGTACCGAGACGATAAGGCAAATCTGTTCCGTTCCCTGGACAAGCGGGTGGATCAGCTGCCGGAGCTGGAAAATGCCGCCGGGAACGAGACCCGCCTTCGGGCAAACCCCTTTGGGGTAATCAACGGCGATGACAAAAGCGCCCCCTATTTTACCGCCGCGACAAAACAGCCAACGCAGAGCTTTAGCACCGCCCTAAACGGCGGCAGCCCGGACGGCAAAACAGAACAGCGCGGTAAAACGCCGGCGCTGCGGCTCCGTTCCATCGAAAGCGGCGCCGGGGGCAGCCGTTATGAGTTATACAGCGCCGGGGGCAAGATCTTTACCGTGGAAGATAAACTTCCCGGCGCCTTTAATGCGGGAAATGTTATGGCCGCTCTTTTAACTACAGCGGGCCTACTGGGTGTTCAGGTAGAAGATCTTATCCCCCTGGTTCCTTCCCTTAGACCTGTCCGTGGACGGATGACGGCGGTAAACCGGGGGCAAAACTTTGAAGTGCTGGTGGACTATGCCCATACCCCTTCGTCCTTTGAAACAATTTTTCCACCCCTCCGTTCCCGGTTAAACAAAAGCGGCGGACGGGTGATCAGCCTTTTTGGTTCCGCCGGAGAGCGGGACACAAAAAAGCGCTCTGAACAGGGAGCCATTGCCGCATTGTATTCTGATGTGGTAATCCTTACCGACGAAGATCCCCGGGGCGAAGATTCCATGGTCATACTGGAAGAAATCGCCGCCGGAGTGCCGGACAGCTTCTGCCGGGAAAAAAACCTCTTCCTTATTCCCAGCCGGCCGGCAGCTATACGAAAAGCTTTTTCCCTGGCCCGGCGGGGAGACCTGGTGCTGCTTTTGGGCAAGGGCCATGAAAATTCAATCATCTATAAGGATCATACGATGAAGTACGATGAAATTGCCGAAGCGGAAAAAGCGCTGGAAGAAATCAATTTTTCTCTTAGCTAAAACCGTGTTTTTCGCAGTTCCGCAAAACCGGTGATGTTCCAGAATGCTATTGGATTACCATCGTCCAGGATCATCCTGCCGGAAAAGGTTCCGCAGATTTGGCGGCACATAGTGGAATGGAAAAAGATCCGCCGGTGGTCCACCCGTTCCTGGCTGGGAGTAAAGGTCATTTCCAGCCGTTTATCGCTGCTGGTAAATTTCCATTCTTCCATCCAGCCCCCGGCGGGAACAAAAAAGGTAACCTGTTCAAGTTTATGTACCACCCCGTCCAGGAAAAAGGCATTTTCCGAACCGGCGCTTTCATCGGATAAACCGCGGCTTACACTAAAACCCACCAGGCGGCCGTTGGCCATACCGCAGGCGGATGCCCAGTACCGTATGTCCCGGCGGGGGCGCACTTCCCGTTTCCAGTCGTAGATGCCCCAGGCATTGTCTTTGGTAAAGTAAATTTCCGCCGTTCCAAACTGCATTACTCCTTCGGTGATATACCAGGGGGAGCAGCAGGAATACCGGAAGGCAAACTTTTCCCGCCGCCAGGGAGAAACCGTAACAATAGACTGGGCATCCGGAACGGCTTGGCTTAATACCACCTCTCCCCGCAGATACCGGTGGTGGCCAAAACGGGGATAATCGACCTTGATGATCCGGGCGCCGCTTTTCATCAATATAAAGTCCAGGGATGATTGTTTTTCCCGTATTTTAACGGAGCCCTCTTTGGGACTTCGGGGCAGTTCAAAACGGCCAAAGGAAAAAAAACTGTCAAGATTTTGGGTAGACCGCCGGTGGTCCTTTATGGAAACGATCGACACCCCCACGTGGCCCAAAAGACCGCTGTCCATCACTTCAAAAACAATCAGGTGGGTGGCGGAAAAAATAATGTACCGGTCCACTTCGGAAATTCTGGTACGGAGGGGGCCTCCCAAAAGCGGCGGGTTGTAGTTAAAAAGAGGTTTTCTGGACCAGCCAAAATTAACGGGACGGCCAAATTCGTCCATCACCGGACAGCTTTCGGTAAACTCCACTAGTTATTCAGTTTGTGCCTGGCTTGGATTGTAAAGAGCGCCGCCAAACAGGAACACCGCTCCCATTCCCAGGGCTCCATAACCACCATAGAAAAGCCGGTCCCGTATATCCGGTCCAGCATCTCCAAAGTGACCGTATCCCTGCATGGCAGCCCCTGCGCCGATCATAAGCAGGCCCGTAATAATGTAACCGTTTTTGATCTTACCGGTATTGCCCGGCATAACTGCACTTTGACGCTGCTGATAAGCGGCCATGGCCGTTCGTGCCGATTCCAGTTCCTCCCGGGCCGCTACCGGTTCCAGTCCCTGCCGGGCCGGTTCTACCGCGGGCATGGGCAGCGGGGCGGTGCTAAAGGAATTTGCCCGCCAGTAAACCAGGGTCTGTACTTCCATGGCTTTACGTTCCACAAACACAAAAGGTGTCTGGTAATCTATGGTAAGGCTTTCATTGGCCCTAAGAGGAAGTTTTGCCGATTCCGAAGGAAGGGACCGGGGGGTCACTTCTCCCTGACCCCTAAAACAGTGAATGGTCAAGGCGGGCTGGGTGGATTGGGTTACACCGGGTTTTGCTGTATACTCCAATACTGTGTCACAATCCCGAAGCACCACAACCGAATTGCCGGAGCGAACCGTTATGGAAGAATCCGTGGAACCAAGAACCACCCGTATTTGTCCATAAAGCAGTTCCAGAGAAAGGGATCCCGGTTCAATGTTTTCCACTTTAAGTGATGTATTTGTTCCCAGCCGCAGTACCGAGTAATTTGTCCTAGCCGCAGGGGCAGCAGGGCTTATCTGAAATTCAGCCTTGCCGGTTTCGGTCTGGATAGTATCCTGGGACACCAGTACCAATTGCGGGAGGGCTGCTTTCTGATAAACGGTTCTGTTTCCGCCCCGGGTAAATACCAGGTCTCCTTCGGTACGGTAAAGCTGCCATCCCGAATACGATTGGGCTCCCGCTTGAACGGAGAAAAAAACGAGGATTCCGGCAAGGCCGTATTTACACATTTGTTTTACCATGATAAACCTTCTTTCATATCTCTTTTGATCTTACTATGCTATGGAAAAAGGGGCAACCGGTGAATTACGCGGGAATGAAGGTAACGATTATGGGACTGGGACTGAATGGAGGCGGACTGGAATCGGCCCGGTACCTGGCCCTGCACGGCGCCGAATGTACCGTAACAGACATGAAGGACGAAGCGGCCCTGGGGGTTTCCATCGAAAAACTGGAAAGTATAGCGGAAGCGCATACGCCCTTCCGCTATGTATTGGGCCGCCACGAAATGGAGGACTTTAGCAGGGCCGACATGGTGATCAAAAACCCCGGGGTCCGGCCCGATTCCCCCTACCTGGCCGCCGCCCGGTCCATTGAAACGGATATATCCCTCTTTTTGGCGGCCAACCCCGCCCGGCTTACCGCCGTTACCGGTTCCAAGGGAAAGTCCAGCACTGCCAGCGCCCTTCATTGGGTCCTGGCAAAAGCCCGGGAAACCGCTTCAAGTTATGGCGGCATATCCAACAGCGCTTTGCTGCCCGGCAAGGCCCGGCTGGGAGGAAACATCACTGTTTCGCCGCTGTCGTTCCTGGATGAATTAAGCGCCGGTGATGATGTGGTGCTGGAACTTTCCAGCTGGCAGCTGGGGGATCTTAAGGGCCGTTCCGGTGAAATCCTCCTTAAACCCCGGGCCGCGGTGCTTACCGCCATCATGGCGGATCACCAGGACCGGTACGGCAGCATGGAGGCTTATGTAAACGATAAACGGATCATCTACCAGGGCCAGGATAAAAGCTGTGTTACCGTCGCCTCCGCCGATGATGATTGGGGCCGGAGTTTCCTTACGGAAAGCCCCGGCCGTCCCCTCCCCTATTCCGGCCATGCAAGTCTCGGCGGCAAGATTGCCGGCGGCGATCTTGCCGATGGCGATCTTGCCGATGGCGGCTGGATCGACGCAGCCGCAAACACCGGCATGATCCGGCTGGCCGCTTCCGGCGCACAGGAAGCGGTTCCCGCCGGCCTTTTGGTGCCGGGCCGGCACCAAAAGAAAAACCTGTTGGCGGCGGCCCTGGCCCTGGCGGACCTGGGGCTTCCTGTTCCCTTTATCCGGGAACATCTGGGAACCTTCCCCGGCATTGAACACCGGCTGGAATTTTTCCACGAAAAAAACGGCATCCGTTTTTACAACGATACGGCGGCCACCATTCCCGAAGCCGCCGCTGCCGCAGTAGAAGCCCTAACAGAAAACAAAAGCCCGCTGGTGCTGGTTACCGGAGGTACCGATAAAAACCTCGACTTTAGCCCGCTGGTCCAGGCGGCGGCAAAAGCGGCGGCCATCATACTCCTTGCCGGAACGGGAAGCGATAAACTGGCGTCCCTGTTTACCGCCGCGGGCATTTCCTTCCAGGGGCCCTTTGACAATCTTGATACGGCGGTAGAAACCGCCTTAGAGGAGGCGAAACGGCTTAAAGGCGGCGCTCCGGAAGGCCGTTTAACGGCGGCTCTTTCGCCGGGCTGTGCCAGCTTTGGTATGTTCAAAAATGAATTTGACCGGGGACGGCGGTGGAAAGATACGGTATTGAGGACAGCGCTATAAACCATGGACACCGAACTGCTGCGGGAACGCGCTTTTATCATACAGAAAGTCCGCGCCTTCTTTGACCAGCGGTTTTATCTGGAAACAGACACGCCCCTTATGGCCCCGGACTTAATCCCCGAAACATGCCTTGAGGTATTTGAAACATCCTGGATTCCACCCCGGGGAAGCCGTCAACGGGAAGAAAAATACTGGCTTGTTCCCTCGCCGGAAATCTGGATGAAACAACTTATCGCCCGGCACCGGGTAAATATGTACCAGATATGCAAGTGTTTCCGCAACACCGAATCCCAGGGACATCTACACAATCCGGAATTTACCATGCTGGAATACTATACCATGGATGCGGATTACCTGGATTCCCTTACCCTGACAGAAAACCTTTTTACCTGCCTGTTGGCGCATGCGGCGATCTTGCCGACGGCGATCGTGCCGACGGCGGCGACCGTGCCGACGGCGCTCCAGCCGCCTTTTCTCCGGATCACCATGGAAGAAGCATTCCAGCGCTGGGCGGGTTTTTCCCTGGCCGAAACCGCCGCAGCAGGTCCTGCCGCCATGGAAGCGGAAGCCCGGCGGCTCGGCCTGGACCCCCGGTTGTCCTCTAAAGAGGAACCCTGGCTGTCCTCTAAAGAGGAACCCTGGCTGTCCTCTAAAGAGGAACCCTGGCTGTCCTCTAAAGAGGAATCCCGGCTGTCCTCTGACACAGCGACCCTCTATGATCTTATTTTTATTCATGTGGTAGAACCTTCGCTGCCCAAAGACAAGCCGGTGGCTATTATCGATTATCCCGCTTTTGTTCCCTGCCTGGCCCGCAAAAAAACTATGGTTTTGCAAACCCAAGGCAATGCACCAGCGGCTCAAAACCCCGAATGTTTTGAACGCTGGGAACTTTATGTAAACGGTATAGAACTGGCAAACTGTTATTCGGAAGAAACAAACCCCGAAGAAATCCGCCGTTATTTTGAAGCGGAAGCAGCGGAAAAGAAACAAAACGCCCTGGTACAACACCGCATAAACCAGGACTACTGGAAGTTTTTTCTTCCCGATTTTGCCGGCAGGGCTTTTCCCCGCTGTTCCGGGGTTGCCATGGGGCTGGACAGGCTTATTATGGCCATTACCGGAAAAAAAGCTATTACCGGAGTACTACCCTTCGCATAAGAAAAAAATGACTCTGCAAACAAAAAAATGCCATTTTTCTGGAAAATCTTGTTTAATAGGTGTATATTATATTCATAATGCCAAGAGACTCCAGATATACCGCCAAAGGGCGGGTATACATTGCAGAAGTTCCCAACACAGAGGCGCTGCTCAAAAATTTGAGCGCCAGCGGGCTTTGCATCGAAAGCCAGGATTTTATGGAAGTGGTTCCAAAAACCCGCTATTCGGTAGACATCATCCCCGAAAAATCGTCAAAAATTGACAAATTCAAGTTAGAAATAGAATCCCGCTGGGTACGGACCCAAAAGCAGCGTTCCGAATCGGGATTTGTGATTGTTGTTCCCCCCGGTTCGGAAAAAAAACAGGTCCTGGAACAGTACCTGGCATATCTTTCCGCCAATCCGGAACCGGACGCTTGACAAACAAATAGAATTTTAGTATGGTGGTAGAGCATTATGGAACTCAAGATACGGAAAAACGAAGAAACCTATATCATTGATGTTTTGGGAGAGATGGATCTTTACAACTCCTATAAGCTCAAAGAACTGCTCATGAAGATGATCGAAAAAAAGATTGAACGTTTCATCATCAACATGGAAGATGTGGAGTACATAGATTCATCTGGTATTGGCGCGCTTATCTATATAACCTCTACCATTAAAAAAATAAACCTTAAGCTGGCCATTATTAATGTTCATGGTTCGGTTAAAAAGGTAATAGAATTGACAAAACTGTCCGGGTTTTTTCCCATATTTCTCAACATGGAAGAAGCTGTCAAAGCCATAAATGCTTAAAAATTAAAAACTAACTAAAGTTGCTTAAACCTGCCCCGTAACAAAACTTGCATCAGTATTGGTAAAAGGTTTGCCGTAGAGATATTCAAAGAGAAAACGCATATCCTCCGGAGCCATGTCGAGGAAGCGGCAGCCAAAGTAACCCATAGAATTATCCTTGTAACGCCGCACTATCCGGGCAGTGGCCCGGATATTCCGTTTGGGGGCGGCAAGCCGTACCGCCAGTTCGCTGTCGGGTAGCAGGGCGCTGGAAAGGCCCGAATGGGGATAGGCAAAGAGCAGCCCCGAGGCGCTGACATCCATAATCTTTCCCTCAAAGGGTTCATTTTTTATCCGCCCGGTGTTAAAGTAGCCGTTTACCTTGAGCGAGTACGCCAGGACCTTGGCAAACTGATAGAGGGTATCGATCACGTTGTAATCAAAGGGGAGTTTTCCTTCTTTGTTGATCCATAGGTGGATATAACCGATCACATATTCCTGAAACAGTATGGGTGTCCAGGCGTCGGAAAAGAAACCGGCATCAAATTTTTGTTTGATAAACCGGTTTACCGCTTCGTCGATATACTGGGGATCAACCCCGGTGCTTTCCAGATAACGGCGGAACATTTCTTCGGTAATAAGCCGTTTTTTGGGGTAGGGATCGCTCTGGGGAAAATTCGCCAGCGTTGAGGGAATATAGAGGGTCTTGCCGGTTTCCGCCACTATCCGTTCTTCGGTGGCAGCGGGCTTTACTTCTTTAAAGATCACCATCTTGTAGCCAGAGGCATACCCCTGAATCCAGACGGACATTTGATCGATAAGCCCCTGCAGGTTTTTGGGATCGGTGGTGTTCATCCATTCGCCGATTTCCCCGCTTTCATATTCCTGAACTTTGGGATAATGAAGGGAAAACCGGTCCCCCTGGAAGGTAAACTGAACTTTCATATCCTGGGGAGTGCTGACCCGGGAATAGGCCCGGTCAAGGTTTTTGTAAAGATACTCCGGAGCGGGGGCAACAAGGTGATTATCTTTAAAGGTACTGACTTCTATGGAAAAAATAATCACCTGGCTTTTATAGTCAAACATCAAATCCAGTTTTTTCCGGGCCTTGAGTCCCACAATGGGCCGGTCAACCCTAAAAAACACCTCGCTCTTGGCGGGTTTTTCCAGATGAAGCACATACTCTGTTCTGTCGTTAAGGTACATCACCGGTATCTGATCGTCATGGAGAACCTTGAGGAGAAAATCCTTTTCGATGCGCTTAATCGGCGTTGCCATGGTGTTTCCTAAAAAAACCGCTCATAGGGTGTCATATCCGCCCCGGTGGGGCTGTATTTTCCTTCGGCCAGGCCGCGGGGACTTTCCAGTAAAAGGTCGTCCACCCGCCACCGGGGTCCGGCCGCGGACGGCTCAGTTTCCGGCTCAGTTTCCGGCTCAGTTTCCCGCCTAAGGTAGAGTTCGCCGGTAAGGCTCCGCTCCCGGCCGAGGAAACGGATCAAAAAAGAAAAACTGCCGTCTGCCTCAACCCTGCCGCCGCCAATCCGCCAGCTTCTGGTTCCCAGGGGTCCAATGCCCGCCAGGGCGGAAAGCCGTTTTTGTTCGGGAAACACCGTTCCTTCGGTTTTTCCGCTGCCCGAAACAAGGCTGACCAAAATTCGCCGGGCTTCCTGGTAGGATTCCTCCGGGGCGGCTCCCCGGCCCAGATCGCCTATTATATAATCCCGGGGAAACCGGGGGTCTTCGCCATATTGGGGACGGAGCAGTTCCATAGGCAGCCCCCCCTGCCCGGCCGGCGGATTTTGGGCAAAGAGCCGCTGGCTTGCCAAAAGAAGGATCACTAATCCGGAGCAAATGAAAATGCCAAAAACCGGAATCCGCTCTTTTATCATGGTATTTATTGTAACGATCATGCCTTGAAAGGGCAACATCATTTTTCTATACTAAATTTCTCTATGGAAGAACAGGTTCTTTCTATTTTGCAGCGTTCTTACACAGTGCCGATCCGGGACCCGCTCTGGGGGCACATTTACCTTACTCCGGGTCTGGCGGCGCTGACTGAATCGGTCCCCTTTATGCGGCTTAACCGTATTTTTCAGCTGGGACCCGCCTGTTCGGTATACCCCGGAGCTACCCATACCCGGGCCAGCCATTCCATAGGGGTTTACCATCTGGCCAGGCGGCTGCTTCTAAACCTAACGGAAAAAGGGGCCGCCGGCTGGATTTCTCCCCAGGGGGCGCTTTCGTTTCTGGCTGCCGCCCTGCTCCACGATCTGGGCCATTTTCCCTATACGCACTCCCTTAAAGACCTGAACCTGGAGGATCATGAAACCCTAAGCGGCAGGATTATTCTTGCAGAACCGTTAAAAAGCCTTATCGGCAAAGCGGGAGCGGACCCGGAACTTACCGCCCGTATTATCGACAAATCGATGGATACAGGCGGCAAAACAGCCGGAGAATTGGTCTTTTTCCGGCGGCTCTTGTCGGGGGTGCTGGACCCGGATAAGCTGGATTACCTTAACCGGGATGCCCGGTATTGCGGGGTTCCCTATGGCGCCCAGGATGTGGATTTTATCTATTCCCGGCTTTTACCCCACCGGGAATGGGGAGTGGAAATTGACTCCCGGGGCATCCCCAGCGTTGAATCGATCCTTTTTTCCAAGTATCTTATGTATCGTACCGTATACTGGCACCGCCAGGTCCGTTCCGCCACGGCAATGATCAAAAAAGCCCTGCTAACGGGACTTGAAAAAAACATTATTGTCCCGGAGGAACTCTACGGTCTGGATGATCAGGGACTCTTTGCCCTTATGGCTTCCCGAAGCGCCTTTGCGCCCTTTTCCCTGGCCGGACGGGTACGGGACGGAAAATTGTATGCCGAATCGGCTTTTTTTCCGTTTGAAGAAGAAAAACACGGCGCTTTGCGTTATATTAAAAACCGGAAACAGCAGGAAGAAGCGCTGGCGGCGGAAATTCGCAGCGTTACCGGAAAAGCGCTGGATGGGGAATCGCTTATCATTGATGTTCCCGAGGCGGTTTCCTTTGAAACGGATCTTTTTGTCCGGGATGAAAACTGTTCCTTTGGGGAAAGTTCCAGCGTCTTTAAAAAAAGCGCCGTGGAAGCCTTTGTAAAATCACTTAGGGTGGTGCGGATTTTTACGGAAATTCCCCTTGCCATTCCCGAAAGCATTTTACAGAACGCTAAAAACTGGTTACACTTATAAATAAGGAAGGTGAGGAGTTAAAATGGATATTCACAATACGACAGAAGACCTTGTTATAACAGAAGTAAAGACCATCTGTGATTCGCTGGAAGCGGAGGGAAAACAGGGCGGTATATGTACCTGCGCCCAATGCAGACAAGATGCGGTCTGTTATGTATTAAACCGTACCGAACCTCACTATGTGGTATCCCACCGGGGAGCGGCCAGGGCAAATCATGAAGCGGACCAGCAGAGCCGGGCGGACCTGACTGCCCTGGTTTACGAGGGTATTAAGCGGGTAAGCCATAATCAACGGCCCTATTTTACTCATGGCAAGGATGAAGAAAATTCACTTCCTCCGGATACGCCAGTTTACAATATTCCCACCATTATGGGACGGATCTTTAACGGTCTTAATTTTTCGCCCATGGCGGGTATTACCGTGGAACTGCTGCAAAACGACAAAATAACACCGATGAAAGACAACAACTGGCAAAACCCCTACCCGCTGATCCCCAATACCGGTGGTACCTTTACCTTTTGGCCCAAACCGGTAAAGGCGGAAAAAACCGCAATACCGGGAGTTTTTGAATTTACCATCAAGATTATTGCCCCGGACTTTGCCGAATTGAACCATGCTTTTTCTATCCCCGTGATAAGCGATCTGACAAGTCCCAGTTTTTCCCTGTCCAGAACCTTTAAACTGCCGGACCTCTACCTTTTTCCGCCGGGAGAAGAAAAGAATCAGCTTGTGATCAGTGAATAATGGCCCTTAAAGCCGCCATCGTTGGCTTGGGCCGTATTGCGAGCCTGTTGGAAGAAGACCGGCTCCGGGAAAAACCCTGCACCCATGCCGGAGCGATAACGGCCAATCCCGGTTTGGTTTTATGCGCCGGGGCGGATCTGGATAAAGAACGCCGCCGGCTCTTTGCCAAACGCTGGTCCGTCCCGGTCTATGAAAACGCCGAAACCATGCTCCGGGAAGTACAGCCCCACATCCTCCATATAGCAACCCACCCCGATTCCCATTTGTTGTACTGTTCCCTGGCAGCCAGGTACGGCGTATCCGTGGCGGTTTGCGAAAAACCCCTGGCGGATACCCTGGGAAAGGCAAAACGTATTGCCGCCCTGCATGAATCGAGAAAACTAAGCGTGGTAACCAACCATGAACGGCGTTATGCCGCAGACTATACCCTGGCCCGGCGCCTCTTAAGCGAGGGAAAAATAGGTTCCCTGGCGGGAGTCAAGGCTGTCCTCTACATGGGTAAAACCCGGCGTCTTCTGGATGTACTTTGGCATGACGGCACCCACCTGGCCGATGCCGCCATGTTCCTTACCGGAGGAGTGCTGAAACACTGCAAAACTTTTGGGGCCCGCGAAAAAAGCGGCCCCTGGCCATCATGGCTGGGCGGCCCAGGCCCTTGCCGGAACCTAAAAGCCCAACGCGGTACCGTATACCTCCAGGCAGTGCTGGAACAGCCAACAATCCCCGTCCAGGGCGGCCCCCTCCCGTTCCTTATGGAACTGGGGGCGGGCCGGGATCACCTGGTTTTTGAACTGGAATTTTCCGGCGAAAAGGGAAAACTCTTGATCGGCAACGGTATTTTTGAAGTATGGGAAAGCAAAGAAAGCCCCTATGCGGAGGGCTTTCGTTCCCTGGAAAAAACCATGGAAGGTTTTACCGGCCCCACCGGCTACTTTAGCGCCATGGCCGCCGATGCCCTTGCCTGCGCCCTGGACAAAAGCCGTGCGCCTCTTTCCAGCGCAGTAGACGGATTGCGGGTAATACGGTATTTGCGGTCCGTAGCGGCCTGGTAATCCATCATGAGGCAGTTCCAAAATAACCGATTTTGGAACCAGCTCCCATGACAAAACCGGAAAAAACAGCTATAGTAATTTTATCGGAGGGTAGGCCAGTGGTTAAGCCACGAGTTTTGGGAACTCGATGTCGGGGGTTCAAATCCCCCCTCTCCGAACGAATAAATCTTCTTACATAAGGAAGGCAGCAATGAAAGACGAAGAAATGAAAAGGCTTAAAAAGCTAAAGCAGAAAGAACTAAAAGAGAAAAAGAAAGCGAAAAATCCCAACAAGAATCCCAAAAAGGAAAAACGCCTGGGCGGACGGGGCTGCTAAGCAGTTTTGCGGGGCTGCCGGCACAGGTTAAAACTGCCAGCCCAGGCCCGCAAAGGGCCGCAGATACGAAGGCCGGGCAGTATCCTTTGAAAAGACCCGGATATAATCCGCTCCCAGTTCGGCATAGAAGGCCCGGTAAAACCGCCACTCCAAAGAAAGCCCTCCTTCGGCCATGAGGGAAAAGGTATGATAGGCAGGAGACTTGATTATACCAAAGTCAAAGGAGAGATTTACCACAGCGGCAAGCCCTCCCCCAACCCGGGCCTTAAGGGCCAAACGCGGGTTAAAGTTCCACCGGTAGAGTATGTTAAGCCCGGCCTCTCCCACATGGGCGGTAATAGCGGCGCTGTTCTGACGGTCCTTCAGATACGCCCAGCTTACTACCGTTTCGGCTCCCAGGCTGCCCCAGCTGCCTTGCAGGAAAAAACCGGCTGCCCTCATTTGGGCTCCCGCGGGATAGATAAAATTATCAAAGGGTCTAAAAAGATAACCGCCAAGAGGAAGTACGGGAGCATAGGCAAACAGTAACTGGAAACGGTAGACAGCACCTGCCTCAAAACCCCTGCGGGATGTTTCAAATCCGCCGGGGTTTTTTATTCTGATTGTATAAGCGCCAAGAGGAAGTTCATCATAAACCAGCACTGCCCGTTCACCGGAAGGGTCCGCCTGATACAAGCGGGGCGGCCAGGAAATTCCTTTTCTTTCAAGGCTTACTTCCGCATCGGGCAGCAAGTTTTGTCCTTCTATGGTGATGGTGATTTGGCCCTGGCGGGGATCAAAGAACCGGGGACTAAAAGCAGTAATTTCCGGCTGGAGTGCGGGAAGGATCGTAAAAGCCTTCCAGGCGCTGACAGACTCCGGCTGCCGCAGCAGGTTGTATACCACTACCCGGTAACGGTAGTTTCCCGGCGGAAGGGAAAATTCCGCAAATGTAAATTTTGTAATCGTCCGGTATGCTTCGCCCTGTTCCGGCTGCTCTATAATTAGTTCGTATTGGAACGCGTTTTCATCTCCCGGCCAGGAAAGCCGCTGTACAAACTCAACGCCATCAAATGTTTCTTTTACATAATAAGCGCTTTCCTGCGCAGACGCCTTTTCCTGCGCAGACGCGCTTTCCTGTGCGTTTACACGCTGCACGTTTATCCCCGGAAAGAACAACAGTGAACAGAACATGACCGCTAAGAGACCTGTTTTATTTGCCATAGAGAGTCCCCGGATCCGGCAAGGCAGGGTTGTGTATTTCCGGCAAATCAACAGTAAAGCTGCCTTCTCCGGCGGTTTCTTCCCCTTTTTGATTAAGCGCTTCTACCCGCCAGGTAAAATTGCCCCGGCTTAATCCCTGAAAATCATCCAGCATAAAACCGGGGTTTTGTACTGTTTTGGAAAACACTTCTATTCCATCCTTATCCCGCAAAATAAAACGGTACGAGCCCGCGCCGGGAACAGCATTCCAGACAAAAGGAATAGCCGTATTTGTTTTAAACCAAACGGCGGTATACACGGTTCCGTCCGGCGAAAGTCCGCCAATAAGCGGCGCTGGTGACGGTGTGACTGGCGGCGGTACGGACACCGGTGCTGGCTGCGGAACTGGCACAGGCGGCGGCGGTACTGGCTGCGGCGGTACGGATACCGGCGGCGGCACTGGTGGTACTGCAGATCTGGATGGTGCGGGCCTCGGCGGTGCGGGCGGCACAGACACCGGCGCCGGAGGCGATGGCTGCGGTACAGGCACGGGTGAAGGCACAGCTTGTGTAACAGGCACAGGCTGTGTAACAAACGGCGGCGGACGCGCCCGGTCCCCTACGGTAAAGGACCAAACGGCGGAAGCGCCGCCTGCTCCGCTGACCTGCCAATAATAGCGGCCCGGTTCAAGTTCCCGCACATAGTAAGCCCTGGCGGCATTTTCGTTTACCAGGGGTTTGGTCATATCCGCCCCAGCGGATATGACCAGGTTCCAGGGGCCGGGGCCTTCGCCGCGCCAGGAGAGATACACCGGTTTATCTTTGACAAGGGCGGCGTTGTTCCCCGGCGCCGTAAGGAGCGGAACAGCGGCCCGGTCTTCCACGGTAAAAGAAGCGGCCGCGGAAGGAGTCCCGGTATAAGCGGCATAGAGGGGTGTTACCCGCCAGTACCAGCGGCCGTTTTCCAGTGTGACTGCGATTGAATTTCCGGAACTTTCTATAGAAAGCCTTGTATTGGTAAAGTCCGGATTATCCGCCGCTTCCAGCAAATACTTTTCCGCCCCATCGCCGCCGGAAGGAAGGATCCACCGGAAGCGGACCTGAGCAGGGCCAAGAACCGCTCCTGCGTCAGGAAAAATCAAAACCGGGACGGGGGTAAAATGAACAGTAATTTGTCCCGAAGCGGGCGGAAAAGCATCCGGGTCCGGCCCGGTAGAACCGGCCGCCGCCGGATATGCCCGCCACCACCAGGTTCCCGGTGTTAGCTCAATGCTGCCCCGGTTATCTTCCATGGTCCTGTTTACCAGGTTCCGGGAAAAACGCCGTGAAGGAGAAATATCAAGCCGGGTAAGATGCCCATCATAATCCAGGGGATTAAAGCCAAAGTTTACTTCGGCGGAAGCGCCGGATGTATAATAATGCGCGTCCGGCGGGGGAAAAAGTACGGCAGTCCGGGGAACCGGACCAGTTCCGCCGGCATCAAGAGAAAGGGCCGATCCTGCCCCGGCTTCGGTAATTCCTTCGGGTCCGGTTATGGATACCGTTCCTTCGCTGACCCACAGATTAGTTCCCCTTTCCCCGTTGGAACGTACCGAAACTGCCGAACCGGAAGTAAGGGTAAGTTCCTTATCGCCCAAAACAAGAGTCATCTGCGATGTTCCCGCACTGACCCCTATATCCCCGGAAGCGCCCTTAATACGGGGTATATTGTTTTCCAGAGAAATTTCGATAAGGCTGTTTTCCGCCAGACTTATTGTGGCGCCTCCATCCCTAAGGGTTATGGTTGCTTCGGAATGATCTGCGGTACGGATTAGATCCCCCGTATAAACAGGGCTGTCCCGGCGTATCCTGTCCCAGAGGACACGATCAATAAAACGGCGCTGGGCGGCTTTGTACTTCCAACTGATGGTTCCAACAGGAGTTTCATTCATCCTGGTAAGGGTATTGTTAAGGGCGGACCAGAAAAGCCAGAGACAGAAAAGTACCCCGGCAAGGCAGACAAGAATAGTAAGACCATCACCAAGGGTAAAACGCGAAGAAGGAACAGCGGCGGACGGAGCTTTCACCGTATCAGTTTCCAATCTTGTATTTTTTCTCTTTTGCATTAACATCCACCGATCCAAGTTTGGGGGCGCTTATGTTCAGCATGGACCGGACTTCCGCCAGGGTTTCCGGCTTTGGCTGGGGGCCGCCCTCTACCTTCATGTTCACCACGGCAAACATCCGTATGGGCTTTACCTTGCCCTTAACCCGCACCGGGGGCATCTCTTCGGTAATGATATAATTACGGATAAGTTCCCAGGTATTTTCGGTAATAAGAATATCCGTACCCAGGGGTTTATTGAGCGATTCGGTACGGCTGGCAAGGTTTACCGTATCGCCTATCACCGTATATTCCATTCGTTCCTTTGAACCGATTTGTCCCGCTACCACATCGCCGGTATTGATGCCGCAGCCTATTTTAAGTTTTGGCCGGTTTTCGTTTGTTTTGTCGTTATTGTATCTGGCCAGGGCAATACGCATCATCAGGGCGGAACGGACACAGGCAAGGGCATCCCGGGCGGTACTTCCGGCAGAAACCGGAGCGCCCCATACTGCCATAACCGAATCGCCGATAAACTTATCCACCACCCCGCCGGTTTTGTTTACACATTCAACCATTCGGGAAAGGTACGAATTAAGAAAATCGACCACATCCTGGGCGGTCATGGTTTCGGAAATGCTGGTAAAATCCCGGATGTCGGAAAAAAACACCGTTACCGTTTTTGTCTCTCCCCCCAGGGTTAATTCACCCTTCATGGCTTTTTCGGCAATGTCCCGGTTGATAAAACGGCCAAAGGTATCTTTAAGCCGCTCCCGTTCCGCAAGGCCCCGGCCCATGGAAACAAAACTTTGGGTAAGGTAGCCTATTTCGTCCCGGCTTTTTGCCGCCAGGTCTATGGCATATTCACCGTTTTTAATCCGGCCCGCCGCCGCAGCCAGTCTTTTAAGAGGGCCGCTCAAGGTTTTGGAAAAAAACCAGATAAAAAGAATTGACGAAAAGAGCACCGCCCCGGTAAGAAAAATATTCCGCCAGGTGGTGGCAATAACCCCTTCAAAGATAGTTTCAAATTCGATGCGGGTAACCAGCGCCGCATTGGCAATGGACAACTTCCGGTACGCTCCCAGATACTTTTTTCCATCGGCATCGGTATAGATGGTTTGGAGCATCTTACCTTCGCTTTTCCAAATGTCCCGGATAAAGGGTTCACCCTCCATGTTAACCGCTGCGGCGGTCATTCCCGTATCGGCATGGATTAGCACATCCCCGTCGTCATTAATGATAAAAGATGCATTGGCTCCGGTGCCGAAGATCTCTCCCAGAGAATCGGGAGAAAAGAAAATTACTGCGGAATTTTCTTTTTCCGGCCGCGGACAAAACATGGCCAGCACAGGAAAACCAAAAGCCGGAGACGCGTTAAGGATAACCAGTTCCCCCGCCGCAGCCCGCCGGGCGGTTTCTTCCTTTTCTGCGATAAAAGAAAGGGCGGCGGCGCTTTCTGCATCATTGCTTAGAAAAAAAGTTTCGTTTACCAGGCTCTTTCCGGAATGGTAAACAAGGGCCACATCTTTGTTTTGTTCAAAGAAAAATACCTCTGTTGAACGGAGCAGTTCCGGCGGTATTGATTCCGGCAGTTTTTCCAGAGCGTCCAGGGTATCCACCAGAGCCAGCGCATTGGAGCGGATCATCCCCAGAACCAGTTCTGTTTCTGTTGTGGATCTTTGATTGATACTCAGGTTGTTTTCTTCGGCAGTCCGGCGTACGTCATCGCTGACAAAATAGGATACCAGCGCCGTAATAACTCCCAGAGAAATGAGGAGCAGTATGGTAATGATCGTAACCAGCTTAAAACCGATAGGAAAAATAATGTCCCGCTTTCGGGATTTTACGGCTTCCATTTTTTTCATACTATACTACAGTTATACTACAAGCGAATGTTTTGTTCAATCACGGGGTCTATTCCCAGCCGCCTGGCGTACCGGGCTTAGTGCTATCAAGTATGACATCTTCCCCTGCGGTGTTGTTTCTGTGGCTAGGAGGAGTAACATTAACAAACACCGCATCTCCGTCACCGGCAGATATAAATTTATTAGACATATCGCCGCCATCAGAGCCGTAGATAATACCGCCTGTTTTTATAAAGGGTCCGTTGCTATCCACATAAACTCCACCGCCCACACCGCCGTCGACTATATTGCCGCTAATACTCCCGCCGCGCATGGTAAAGCTGCCGCCGTATTGAACAACAACCCCGCCGCCAGCGCCGGAACCGACACCAGATTTGTTTCCGTGGATAGTACCCCCGGTCATGATAAATACACCGTTTCCGCCTATATAGACCCCTCCGGCATAACCGCTGGCGGTATTACTGCTGATTTCCCCGCCGGTCATAATAAAGGTACCGCCATAACCGGTTGCAGATATCTCTACGGCGCCGTGGCCGTTATTGTTCCTCAGTATAGCGCCGTCCGCCAGGGTACATGTGGCGCCGAGATGCGTCAGTTTTACAAAGTGGCTGCCGGGTGTTGAGGGGGTGCTGATATTTTTTCCATCCAGGATCAGTGTTCCCCCTTTTGGATGGCCCAGGGTTAAATGTCCCCCGTTTTGTACCTGAAAAAAATTCGTTTTAAAATCAGTTTGGCGGCTTATTGTTTCTGTTCCGCTGTAGACGGTGAGTGTTACCGTCCGGGAAACGGTAATGGCACCCGGTGTAACAGAGTTAGGTGTTTCAAAACTTTTTGCCAGAGCGATTATTTCCGCTGTGGAATGTTCCACCGCCTGCTTTAATTCATTCCAATTACTTACCAGTTTTACCGTTAGATTAAAGTCTATGTCCTCTTTAATTGGTGTATTACAGGAAGTAAATAAGAAAGTTACCAAGAGCAAGAAAATGCTCATAACTATTGACCGTTTTACAAACATTTTTACAATCATCATGGAAGATTCTATCACAGAGAAAGAATCCCGTCACGGCCTTACCATTCCCGGGGCACTTCGATTTTTTGCAAAAAAACCCACAAAAACGCTTGACTTTTCACCCCATAAGCACTATATTTAAAGAGCTTGGGGTTAGTATTAAGTTACGTCCTGGGTAGCCGCCCTGCCTCTGGCAGGGTTTTTTTTACCTTCCCAGCCAATCATCTAAAACTACTCGTATCCCAGAAGTGGGGTCTCCCGCCATTCATAGAAACGATGATTTTCCCGGTATAATCCGGGTGCCTCTCCAACACCTGAACAATCCTGCGGCGAACTTCGTCGCGGTTTATCTTGGAATCAATGTTCATAAAGACATTTATGGAATTTCCCTTTCTTTTGGCATCACCAAATTCTTTTTCAACCCTTCTAGATGTTCCCGTGATAGTTCTGAATTCATAGGGAACACCGTTGACTACCGCGTCAGTAACTCGATGGCGGTAGGAGCCTGGTTCGGGGGTAAAGAAAATAACATTTCCAAGGCTGCTTAGAATCTTGGCTTGGTATAATTCCTTTTTCAGAATATCGTGGTCGTTCTTGTTTTGCGGAATCCTTGACTTTGCCACTGACACGTTTGGCGGGAGAGTTAAATCTTTGGTGAACTCATTGGCTTTCTGGAATGCCGTGTTATTTGAGATCCACTTCTTCTCATTCGGATATACCTTTGCCACATAATCAGTCGTTGCCTTTTTGTTATCTGCGAGGCGCTGCGCTGCGGCCGTCCGTTGGGCTTGCTGAACGCTCTGATTTGTTGAACTTGAGGATGGTGTTTTCACTGCATCTCTGTCAGGTACTTCCAGTAACGGCGGGGCATAAACTGTTTTTGTAACGCGGGATTTGCCCGGTCTTTGTTGTTAATAGAACGGTGATAATTCTTCCAAAGTTCTTCCCATTTTTCCATGCCGGTACCACCGTTTTCCGCTTTATGCGGTGTCCAGCGCCGCAGTTCCGGCTCTTGTCCCAAGTCCCGGATCAAAACAAGTTTCCGCTTTTCATCGATGATCGCCCAGGCGGTTTCGCCAAAGCGTTCCAGAAAATGATCCGCCAATAACGGAAGTACAAAGTGATCCGGCGCACAGCGGGCGGTATAACGGTTTTCCGGGCCTTCTGCCTTAAACCGGAGCAGACCCCGAAGGCGGTCAAATTCCCGCCACATTTTCCAGACCGGATCATTTCTGTCATAATTCCACGCATTGGGAGCAAGCGGAGTCATTGCTTCCAGCCGTTCCAAAACGTTTTGGAAAGCTGCTTCATCCTGCGGTTCATCAAAAAGTTCACCCTGTGTTGTATCCATAGTTACTTCAAAAGATTTTATCAAATTACTGGACTCCTAAAATTCAAACAACGGCAGTTGGAGGCCGTCGTCCCCGTTGGCAAGAATACGGCGGAGCCGTTTGGGATTATCCAGCGAGACTCCCGCAAGCCGTTCAAAAATGGTTCCCCCCAGGGTTATAAAGTATCGGGCACGTTTTAACACTACCCCCAGCCGCCTAAGGCCGTCAAAACTGATTGGCCGGGAACGGCGGGCTTCGATGATCCGCCGGGCGCTTTTTGCTCCAATGCCCGGCACCCGGAGCAGTTCTTCGGAGGAGGCCCGCTTAAGTTCCACGGGAAAAAATTCCGGATGGCGGAGAGCCCAGGCGGTTTTGGGGTCCAGCGCCGGATCAAGAAACGGATCATCGCCAAGAATTTCTTCCGGTAAAAAATGGTAAAACCGCATAAGCCAATCCGCCTGGTAGAGCCGGTGTTCCCTGACAAGGAGCCGCCGCGGCGCTTCGCGCGGGGTGTGGAATGGATGCCGCGGTGTATACACATCGCCCTGTGTATCGCCGGCAAAGAGATCCGGGGCAAGAGGCGCGGGAGCCGCCGCAGGGGGAAGCTCCGCCACCGGCATATAGGCGGAATAGTACACCCGCCGGAGGGAGTATTTTTTGTAAAGCGCCCCGGAAAGGCCAATGATGGTTTTGTCGTCTTCACTGCTGGCCCCCACAATAAGCTGAGTGCTTTGGCCCGCCGGGGCGTATACCGGGGCGGATTTAATCCTGCGGCGATCTTCTTCGGTTTCGCGGGAAACCTGCAGCACTTCGTTCATGGCGCCGAAGATCAACTTACCCGATTTTTGGGGAGCCAGATGCTGGAGGCTTTTATCTGTAGGAAGTTCGATGTTGGCGCTGAGCCGGTCTGCCCACAGCCCCGCTTCGCGGATCTTGTTTTCCCCCGAACCGGGAATAATTTTGAGGTGAATATAACCGTTGTACCCTTCCTGGGTACGCAGGGTCTTTGCCACAGAAATAAGTTTTTCCATAACAATGTCGGGATCGGCAAATATCCCCGAAGATAGAAACAATCCTTCTATATAATTACGGCGGTAAAATTCGCAGGTAAGTTCCACCAGCTCTCCGGGGGTAAAGGAAGTCCGCTCCGTATCGGCGGAAACACGGTTTATACAGTAGGCGCAGTCAAAACGGCACACATTGGAATAAAGCACCTTGAGCAGACTAACACAGCGGCCGTCTCCGGTCCAGGAATGGCAGACCCCCGCCGGTACCCGGTTCCCGAAACCGCCGGATAATCCGTTGGATGATCCGCCGGATAATCCGGTAGCGGTACCGCCGGCGCTTCCTGTGCTTCCGGAAGAAGCGCAGGAAGCGTCATATTTTGCCGCCCCGGCAAGGATGCTCAGCTTTTCTCCCAAATCCATCATACTACTACTATACAACAGTTTAGCTGGAGGTGCAAGAGTTCTTTTGCAATTCAACAGAAAACGGTATAGTAAACCATGGATATACCCTTCATGCCCTGGCCCGCTCTAACTTCGCTGGCTAAGCTTTTTCCCTCAAAACGCTTTCCCGGCCTTTTTTACTATGATACCGGAGATACCGGAGGAGAGCGGCCTGCGCTGATTCTAATCCACGGCCTGGGGGACGAAGCCGACACCTGGCGGAATATTATTCCGCTTTTAGCCGATGCCGGTTACCGGGTGCTGGCCCCGGACCTTCCGGGTTTCGGAAGGTCACGGGTCCCCATCCAACACTTTACCCTAAGCCGCCATGCAAAGGCGGTAAACGAATTAGCCGCGGCGGTTTCTGCGGCATCCATTCCAAAACCCGCGGCATCCATTCCAAAATCCGCGGTACCGGGAAACGCAGGGGTTATCCTTATCGGCAGTTCCATGGGTGCGGCAGCGGCGGAGCTGGCGGCCATTGGAGCGGAACGGAAAAGTCCCGGTTTAGTAAAGGGGCTTGTTCTTCTGGACGGCTGTATCCCTCAGGGAGCGCCTTTTCCGTTTTCTATGACACTGGCGGCGGCAAACAAATCCTGGTACCGCTCTTTCCGTAACAATCCCGAAGGGCTCTGGCGCTCACTGGCTCCCTACTATGCCAATCTGGAAGGCCTTCCCCAGGCAGAGAAGGATTTTCTCCATCAGCGGGTAAAGGACCGTATTTTAAACCTTATGCAGGAACGGGCCTATTTTTCTTCCATGCGGAGTTTGATACTGCAAACCACGTTCCGTTCCGCCTATTACCGCCGGAACATCAAAAAATGGCCCGGCCGAATCGGCCTTATCTGGGGTGAACATGATCTGGTTTTTCCCCTCACCCGGGCAGAATACTTCCGCGCGCTTTTTTCGGCCAAACCGGAACTGACGGTAATCAGAGGCGCGGGGCATCTTCCCCACCAGGAAAAACCAGCCGAAACAGCCAGGGCAATCCTGAAATTTTGTGACGGATTATAATCCGCAATCCCCGGTACAAAAAAGCCTCGCTTTTTTTACCGGCTCGCTTTTTTTACTGGATCGATCTATACTGAACCATGATCATTGCCCTGGGCGAAGCGCTTATCGATATGGTGCCCGAAAAAGACAATACCGGCCGGGACATCTATGTGCCCTGCCTGGGAGGCAGTCCCTATAATACGGCCATTGCGGCGGGGCGAATTCTGGGAAACAAAAAGGGCCCGCGGGCCGCTTTTCTTTCCCGGCTTTCCCGGGATTTTTTTGGCGAGGCCCTGGTTCGCCACCTAAAACAAAACAAGGTGTCCACGGATTTAATTATCCGGTCCAATGAAAACACGACCCTGGCCTTTGTCAAACTGGAAGCAAACAAAGAACCGGTCTATATTTTTTATACCGAAGGAGCGGCGGACCGTTCCCTTCTGCCAACAGATATTCCTGCGGAACTTCCCGCCGGAACAAACTGCCTCTCTTTTGGCTCCATTTCGCTTACCATGGAACCCTCCGCCGGAACCATCGAAAATTTTATTTTCCGGGAAAGCGCCAGGCCGGATGGTCCGGTAATTTCCCACGATCCCAATGTACGGCCCATGATGATCCGTGACCGGGAAAGCTATGTCCGCCGTTTTGAAAACTGGGTCCGGGCTTCTGCGATTGTAAAAATTTCTTCTGCCGATTTTGATTTTATCTACCCCGGTCTGGGCTTGGAAAAATCTATGGAAAAAGTTCTTGCCCTGATTTCCAGTAGAAACCCGGGTTTCAGTAGAAACCCGGGTTTCGGCGGAAACCCTGGGCCAAAGCTGCTGGCCGTTACCCTCGGCGCCGATGGAGCTGTGGCGCTGTTCCAACATGGCGGCGGCGCTGATGCCGGCGCTGCTGACGGCAGCGCCTTACTGCGGGTATCCGTTCCGGTTTTTAATTTGCCCCTGGCAGACACCATCGGCGCAGGAGATACATTCCATGGCGCCCTGCTCGCCTGGCTGGAAGACCATGGTTTTATGTCCAGGGCGGCGTTAGCTGCGTTAACAGAAAACAGCCTTAGAGAAGCGCTGGTTTTTGCCAACAAAGCGGCGGCCATTGTCTGTTCCCGCAAGGGGGCGAATCCGCCCACACTGGAGGAGATGGCGCAATTTCCCACTGGAAATTGCGGGCAATTTCCCACCGGGAATTGCGAACTTCCCACGGGAAATTGCGGGTAAAGCATGGCTGGTAACAGTTTTGGAACCATCTTTCGTGTTACAACCTTTGGCGAATCCCATGGCGAGGCGGTGGGCTGTGTTGTCGACGGCTGTCCTGCGGGGCTGCCCCTTACCATAGATGATATAAGCCGCGAACTGGAACGTCGCCGACCCGGTGCCGGCGGAAATGCCGGGACCACCCGCGATGAAGCTGACAGGCCGGAAATTCTTTCCGGTATTTTTGAAGGTAAAACCCTGGGAACGCCCATCGCCATTATTATACGGAATACCAATCAACAATCTGCCGATTACGATACTTTGAAGGATCTCTACCGGCCCGGCCATGCGGACTGGACTTGGGAAGCCAAGTACGGTTTACGGGATCACCGGGGGGGCGGCCGCAGTTCGGGCCGCGAAACAGCGGGCCGGGTTGCGGCGGGGGCGGCGGCCAAAGCGCTGCTGGCGCGCTTTGGCATCACCGTCCGGGCATGGACCGCCGCTGCGGCGGGTATAACGGCCCCCGTACCGGGTGAAGCGGATTTCAATTTGGATGAAGCGGAACGGAATCCCCTCCGGGTTCCCTCCAAAACAACGGCAGAAAAAATAACCCGTAAACTGGAAGAACTCCATAAGAAGGGAGACAGCGCCGGGGGCATGATCGCCTGCCGGGTTACGGGCATGGGCGCAGGCCTGGGGGAGCCGGTGTTCGGCAAACTGCCTGCTCTCCTGGGGCAGGCAGTTCTTTCCATCGGCGCCTGCAAGGGTATTGAGTTTGGCGAAGGATTTGCCGCCGCAGAACTGAGCGGATCGGAACATAACGATGCCCCTGTTTTTCCGCCCGGCAGAGGCGGTGCGTTCCGAACCAACCATGCCGGAGGCAGCCTGGGGGGCATTTCCAATGGCATGGAACTGAGCTTCCGTGCCGCTTTCAAGGCTGTTGCGTCCATAACGCTGCCTCAGACCACCGTTGACAAAACCGGAACAGAGACGGAACTGCGTATCCGGGGCCGCCATGACAGATGCATCGTCCCCAGGGCTGTTCCGGTGGTGGAAGCCATGACTGCCCTGGTTATTGCGGATCTGCTCCTTTTACAACGCAACGCGCAGATATAAGTATATTTATACGGTTTTTATAAATATTTATACAATATGGCAAAATAAACATAGATTTTCTTTCTAAGATCATTTTTTTCCCCCATAAAACAAAGTTGTGTTGTATACTAAAATAGGTTGTTAACCTGTTTTTATTTACAGAACCCCAAGGGGAGGCTTCTATGATTTCTTTTATCATCGGAATTGCCGCGTTAATCGTAGGTTATCTGGTGTACGGCAAGATTGCTGAAAAAATCTTTGTGATTAAGCCGGAAAACAAAACTCCGGCACTCAGTGTCAACGACGGAGTTGATTTTGTGGCCATGGACTGGAAAAAGGCTCTCCTGATCCAGCTGCTCAACATAGCCGGGACAGGACCAATTTTCGGGGCCATCGCCGGGGCCATGTTCGGCCCGGCCGCTTTTGCCTGGATCGTGTTCGGCTGTATTTTTGCCGGAGCGGTCCACGATTACCTTGTAGGTATGCTTTCGGTACGGAACGGCGGAACCAGTATTTCCGAAATCGTTGGAAAGTATCTGGGTAAAGGCCCCCTTTATATCATGCGGGTTTTTTCTATAGTACTGCTTATCTTTGTCGGCGTGGTCTTTGTTACCACCCCCGCACAGGTTCTACGGACCATGTTCGCCCCGGACAGCGCTTCTTTCTACAACATTATCATTGTAGCGATAATCGCCTACTATATTCTGGCGACACTCTTGCCCATTGATAAACTTATCGGCCGTATCTATCCTATCTTTGGGGCCTGTCTCTGTATCATGGCCATCGGTCTTACCGTGATGATGTTCGTTACCGGCGAAATAGCGCGTATCCCCGAATTTGCCTTTACCAACCTCCGGCCCGACAAGGCAACTAATATCATGGGACGGATTTTTCCCTTCCTCTTTATCACCATAGCCTGCGGGGCCATTTCCGGCTTCCATGCTACCCAATCGCCCATGATGGCCCGGTGTCTTAAAAATGAACGGGAAGGCCGCAAGGTTTTCTACGGTGCCATGATCCTGGAAGGGGTTATAGCGATGATCTGGGCCGCTGTTACCATGGCCCATTTTAACGTAGTGGGAGTTGAGACCGCAGTAGCCGCACCGGTAATTGTTACCCAGGCTTCTGTTGGATATATGGGCTGGATTGGCGGAATTCTTGCAGTATTCGGCGTTGTGGCCTGTCCCATCACCTCCGGTGATACGGCCTTTCGCAGCGCCCGGCTTACCATTGCCGATGCCCTTAAGTTTGACCAGAAACCGCTAAAAAACCGGCTGGCAGTGGCGATTCCGCTTTTTGTGGTGGGTACTATCCTGGTGTTTTTTGCCCTGGCCAGTACCAAAAACTTTAACATTATCTGGCGGTACTTCTCCTGGTCTAACCAGACCCTGGCGACCATTGCCCTCTGGGCCGCTGCGGCATACCTTGCCAAAACCGGCAAATCATACTGGCTTGCCCTCTGCCCTGCGGCGTTTATGACCGTGGTGGTTACTTCCTACTTCCTTACCGCCAATGAATGTGTGGGCCCGCTGGTTACCAAAATTACCGGCAGCGCAAACATTACCTACACCGTTGGTATCGTGGTTGGGCTGGCCCTCTCGGTGGTCCTCCTGGCCCTGTTTGTTCCCCTTATTGGGATTAAACAGAAAAACAGCTTGAAGGACTAGATGATCTCTACAGCGGCTTTAGCTATTAAAGCCGCTGTACCCTTTCCAAAAAAGAGGTTTTGCGGTATGTTGTCTATATGAAGCTAACCTTAACAACAGTACCGGGCACAAACCGAAGCTTTGTGCGAAACCTCTTTATTTTTGCCTTTTTCCCGCTGGTTTTTTCCTGTAACTCCGGGCCGGTAGTTGTTCCCGAGGACATGGCCCCGACAAAGATCATCCAGAACGCCCAGGAAGCAACGGATATTAATAGGTATAAAATTGCCGTCCAGTATTACCAGGTTCTTCGGGAACGGTATGACAATGTCAATGAATACCTGGCTGTGGCGGAATATGAAATTGCCTTTATCCGGTATAAACAGAAAAAATATGCCGAGGCCCGGCAAGGGTTTGAGGTACTCCTGGCACGTTATAAAGAGGAAGGAGCAAATTTTCCGCCGCAGTTTAAGATACTTGCGGAAAAAATGCTGGACCGGCTTACCACGCTAGGACAGTAATATAAAACACGTTAAATCCAAGGCAGCAGTTCCAAATCTGACATTTTAGAACTGCAGCGGATGTTATTTCGTTTTGCTCAGGATTATTTCGGCAAGGCCTTCATCTCCCAGTCCCAGGCTGATTGCCGAAGGAAAGGTAATCTTAAGCCTGGTCCGGTTCCGGTTGAGCGTCAGGGAATCGTCCCCGGGAACAGCTGCTTCCTCAATGGGAATACGGAATGTGATGGTATAGTTTTCGCTATAATCCACTCCAAAGCGGGATAATTCGCTTAGCATGCTCTGCCATAACGCATCTTTGGTAATTCCCTGCTGCTGTAATTCCGGCAGAGCGCTCCAATCCTTAAGGAGCTGGTTTAAATCCATAATAATGGTGATGGTTAATTCATTGCCAGATACATAGTTTAGCGAGATTGTAACTGGTAATGATGATTGGGGAATTCCTGTTTCGGCATTTTTGGGAACCTTAAGGACCTGTGAGCCTTCCCAGTTACCAATCAATTCCTCCAGGGATTGTACCTCGGTCCAGGCGGCCCGCTGCTGGGCTTCTGCCGCTGTACAAAAAAAGGCGGCAAAAATCAACACGGATATAAACTTTTTCATGCATATAGTGTCCGCCGGATTATAACACCTGTCAAGGCGGACGGAAGCGTAATAGCCAGAGATACTTTTGCCGATACTTATACTGATGAAACGGCATTTTCTTTATTTTTTTCTCCTCCTTTGCCCCGTCCTCCTGGCTGCTCAGGCTGGTTCTGACCGGACTTATCCCGCCCTGGGAATAAATCCGGAGGATCTGCGTATTGAGCAGGGGGCGGACGGGGGCTTTCATCTTTTTATAAAGAAAAAACCCGGTATCGCTTCGGTACTGCTTACCGAATCTACCAGAGACCCGGCTCTTAAATCCGCCAACTATGCTTACCGGGCGCCGGAATGGAACCCCATAAACGGCGATGAAATCCGCCTGCTTGACGAACGGCCCATCCCCAAATCGGCCCGGATTTGGTCCCTTATCGATTCAAGCCCGGAAATTCATCCTGAGCTGGGAGAGGTCTTTCATATTTATATTCCCTATATTCTCTACTATGGCTATGAAAGCGGACGGCATGGCGAAGTGTATGTGGTAAACGGCATTTACCTTAATATCCGCGCCTTTTCCCTGCCCTATGCGGATTACCGGGGGCAGTTCAGGGATAATCCCTTTACGCTGGAAGTAAGTCAGCAGCCCCTGGCGGGTCCGCCGGAGGGGAACTACATGAAGGAGACCGAAGAGGCCTTTACCGCCATCAGCGCCTGGAGCAGTGGAAGACCGGTCCATGCGGCGGGACCCGGCGATATTGTTGACCGGATTAGGGGTATCCTGGAAAAGGAACGGGGAAAATCCATAGACCTGGTGATCTGTCTGGATACCACGGGATCTATGAAAAACGATATTGAAGAAATCCGCAAAAACCTTGTTCCGGCGATTGGGGAAACCCTGGGCGGTTTACCCGGCCGGGTGGGTATGGTGCTTTTTAAGGATTACAACGAAGAATATATAACCAAGGTTATTCCCTTTACTGCCAATTTGAATACAATTCAACAGCGGCTGGATGAAATTATACCACGGGGCGGCAAGGATATACCCGAAGCGGTTTACGAAGCCCTCTACGACGGAGCGGTTAAATTTTCCTGGGAAGCGGAATCCCGGCTGATCATTCTGATTGGCGATGCCCCGCCGCACCTGCGCCAGCGGGGAAAAATTTCTGCTGATATGGCCCGGAATGCCGCCGCCGAACAGAACATCCAGGTACATACAATCATCCTCCCCCAGTAAGCCCTAAAAAAAAAGCTTCACCACAGAGAGCCAGTATCACAGGACAGTTTTTAACATTTTTGCTGAATTCTTTTATAAATTCGCTTGCATTATTAGAAAAACCATGCTAAATTCATAAAAGAAACCAAAGTGTTTCGTAAGTATTCCGAAAGCAAAAAGGCAGCCTTTGGCGTGCAGGAGTTGTCTTGACAGAAGACCTTAACGAGCGGGAACGGATTATTCTCAACAAGCTAAGCGCCGAAGGTTCGGTAACCGTTACCGCCATGGCCCGGGAACTGGGGCTTTCGGAAGTAACCATCCGGGGAGACCTGAAGGCCATGGAAGACCGGGGCTGGCTAAACCGGACCCGGGGCGGAGCGGCCCCGGCTTTTCACCGGGACATTCTGGAACGGCAGCAATCCCGGCAGGAAGAAAAAAACGCCATAGCCCGGCGGGCGGCGGAACTGGTCCGGAACGGGGACGTAATCATGATTGAAGCGGGTACCACCACCGCCCTTGTGGCCAAGTACCTCCAGGGTAAACGGGACATTCACATCGTTACCAATTCTACCCTGGTTTTTGCCTATGCCCGGATGAACCCCATGCTGCAAATTACCATGACCGGCGGTGAATTCCGCCGCCCCACCGAATCACTGGTAGGCCCCGTGGCGTTGGATACGATCAGCCGCCTTAATGTACGCCTTGCCTTTGTGGGAACCGATGGTTTTACCCTGGAACGGGGAATGACCACCCACCTGGTGGAGGGCGCGGAAATCGTCAAGGCCATGAAGGCCCGGGCGGAAACAACGGCGCTGCTGGCCGATTCGGGAAAGTTCGGCAGATCCGGTTTTATCAGCGTACTGCCCCTGGCGGAAATGGACGTAATTATTACCGATTCCGGTTTAACGGAAACCGCCGTGGAAGAACTGACCGCCGCGGGAATTAAAATAGAAAGCGTTAATTGAGGCAATTCCAAAATGTCAGATTTTGGAATTGCAACCTATAAAATACGCAGTTTTGTAAGGCTTTTGCCTGAAAAACTGCAAGAGCTGGTGACAAAATAACCGATTTTGGAACCAGCTCAATTGAAGGAGTTTATATGGCCCATGTACTGATCATGCCCCGGCAGGGGAACACCGTTGAATCCTGTATCATCCAGGAATGGAAGGTAAAAGAGGGGGATTCGGTTAAGGCGGATACCACCGTATGTGTGGTAGAAACCGACAAGGCAACTTTCGAGGTCTCCGCCGGTGCGGACGGCCAGGTTCTCAAGGTACTGCACCCCGATGGGGATGATGTTCCGGTACTGGCGCCTATCGCCGTTATCGGCGCAGCGGGTGAGGATTATTCTGCCGTTTTGGAAGAGGAGGGAACGCCGTTGTCTGATGTGACTTCCGTGCCAAATCAGAAACCAGCTGTCATCGCGAAACCGGCTTCGCCGGTTTACAGCGGCAGCGAAAGCGGCAGCGAAAGCGGCAGCCAAGCCGGCGGCGGCCAAGCAGACGGCAGTGTGTCCTGCTCGCCCCGGGCGCGGAATCTTGCTGCCAGGGAAGGCATAAGACCTGCGGGGATCGCCGGTACCGGACCCGGCGGGCGGATTATTGAGCGGGATGTGGCGGCGGCTTTGGCAGAGCGGCCCCCATTAACGGCGGCGGCGCTTGCGGCAGCCGCCGCGGGCGCCGTTGTACCCGGTGCGGGAACCGGCCTTGGCGGGCGGGTTACCGCAGCGGACCTTGCTGCAGGAGCAGGCGCGGGCGCAGGCGCTGTTGGAAGCGGCCGTTCCGGCGGGACAATCCCGGCGGCGGACACAGTTTCCAGCGGCGAGGGGGCAATCACCGAAACACCGGTTAAGGGCATACGAAAACTTATCGCCGACCGCATGCTTGGGTCCCTGGCGGAAAGCGCCCAGTTTACCCTTAACTCCAGCGCCCCGGCGGCCCGACTCCAGGAACTGCGCAAACGGATGAAGGCCGGAGCGGAAAAAACCAATTCCCGGCAGCCTGACGGCCTTGATTTGGGGCTTGCGAAAATTACCGTGAACGATCTGATTCTCTATGCGGTGTCCCGGGTGCTTCCTGTCTATCCCTACATGAATGCCCTTAAAATTGGCGACATACTCAAAACCTACGAACGGGTTCATCTGGGCATGGCGGTAGATACCCCCCGGGGACTTATGGTGCCGGTAATCCGGAACGCTAACCTGCTTTCGCTCCGGCAGATTTCTGCCGAAGCAAAGCGGCTGGCGGCAGCCTGTCAGGGCGGCTCGGTAAAACCGGAAGAACTTTCCGGTTCCACCTTTACGGTAAGCAACCTGGGCAGTTTCGGCGTAACCGGTTTTACCCCGGTACTCAATGCGCCGGAGGTGGCAATTCTGGGTGTCTGCGGTATTGAGCTAAAACCCGTGGAGAACGATGAATGTATGCTGGATGATCGACATGGATGTCGCTTTGAACCGTATATCGGTTTTAGCCTGACAATCAACCATCAGGTAGTGGACGGCGCTCCGGCAGCCCGTTTCCTTAAAGCCCTGTGCCAAACCGTGGCAGATATCGATCTGCTGCTGGCTGCTAACTAGGAGTTAACTGTGTACGATGTGATAATCATAGGCGGCGGGCCCGGGGGTTACCTTGCGGCGGAACGCCTGGGACACGCAAAGAAGAAGGTTCTTTTAATAGAAGAAAAGTACCTGGGGGGAACCTGCCTTAACGTGGGGTGTATCCCAACCAAGACCCTGCTTAATTCGGCAAAGCTCTACGTTCATGCGAAGGAAGGGGAAAAGTTCGGCGTAAAGGCGGATGTTTCCTACGACTGGGCGGCGATTCAGAAATGGAAAGATGAAGTGACATCGAAACTGCGGGAAGGAATCGCGGGGCAGATGAAACGCTTTGGCGTAGAGCTGATTGAAGGGCGCGGGGAGATTATCGCCGCTCCGCAGGGAGACCGTACCGGCAGGGTAAGGGCAGCGCCAAATGGCGGCGGGGTTTTGGAACACGAAGGCCGGGTTATTCTTGTCTGCGCCGGTTCCGTACCCGCCGCGCCGCCCATACCGGGGAGCAAGGATAACCCCAAGGTGGTGGATTCCACCGGATTGCTTTCCACCGCTGCGGTACCGAAAAAACTTGCCGTTATCGGCGGCGGGGTTATCGGTGTGGAATTTGCCGGCCTTTTTTCCGCCCTTGGCGCGGAAGTAACGGTAATCGAAATGATGGAGGAAATTGTTCCCTTTATGGACAAGGAACAGGCGCCGCTGCTCCGGCGGGCAATGAAAAATTCCGGCGGCGGCGGAAGCGTAGACTTCAAGCTTGGCTGCAAAGTGGAAAGCATCGACGGCGCTTCGGTACATTACAGCACCAAGGCCGGTTCACCGGAAACCTGCGCCGCCGACCTTGTGCTTATGGCGGTGGGGCGGCGGCCCGTGCTTGACACCTGGGGGGCAAAAGCCGCCGGTATCGACACAACTCCCAGGGGAGTTGTGACCGATGACCGGATGCGGACCAATATCCCCGGGATATGGGCCGCTGGAGACGTGACGGGAAAAAGTCTCCTGGCCCATTCGGCGTACCGTATGGCGGAAGTAGCGGCGGCGGACATTATTGCATACCTTGACGGTACAAGCGCCGCCGGGAGCAGCGTTTCCGGGGCAGCTTCCAACGTATGGCGGAACACTGCCGTGCCCTGGGCGGTGTACGGCATACCGGAAGCGGCGGGTGTGGGAATGACCGAACAGGAAGCGGCGGCAAAGGGAATAACCATTGTCAAGGCGAGCCTTCCCATGCGGGCATCCGGCCGCTTTGCCGCAGAAAATACCTTTGCCGGCCAGGGGTCGGTAAAGGTGATTGCTGCGACCGAAACTCCCCGCCGTATCCTTGGTCTACATGCGGTGGGGGCCTATGCCTCGGAATTTATCTGGGGCGGCGCTGCCCTTATTGAACAGGAACTGAGGGTTGAGGATGTAAAACAGCTTATCTTCCCCCACCCTACGGTATGTGAACTAATCCGCGATGCGGTTTTTATGCTTTAAGAAGATTTATTTTTTATAAGGAGTTACGAAGATGCCTAAATCACTGTTGGTTGATCCGAAGGATGTAAGAAAGAGCGAAATGGTAAAGATTCCCGATATTCCGGTGAATCAGTATAAAAGCGATATCAAGAAAGAACTGGAACTGTACGGAAAGGACAAACTTGTCCGTATCTGGTACGACATGGTAACAATCCGCGAATTTGAAACCATGCTTAACACCTTTAAAACCATGGGCGCATGGCAGGGGATTGAGTACAACCACAAGGGGCCGGCCCATCTTTCCATGGGTCAGGAATCGGCGGCGGTGGGCCAGTGTATCAACTTGACTACCGACGACTATATCTTTGGGAGCCACCGGAGCCACGGGGAAATCCTTGCCAAATGTTATTCGTCAATTTGGCAGTTATCCCAGGATGCGGCGGGCGAAAAAAAGCTTGAGGAAATTATGAAAAATTTCCTTGGGGGCGAAACCTTAAAGATTGCCGAAACCATGTCCCATAACGGAATAAAGGACCTGGCGGAAAACTTTGTGTTATACGGAACATTGGCGGAAATTTTTGCCCGCCGGGCCGGGTTTAACCGGGGGCTGGGGGGTTCCATGCACGCGTTCTTTACGCCCTTTGGGTCCATGCCCAACAATGCCATTGTCGGCGGCTCGGCGGACATTGCCACCGGCTCGGCGCTGTACAAGCGGATAAACAAAAAACCCGGCATTGTGGCGGCCAACATCGGCGATGGCTCCATGGGCTGCGGCCCGGTGTGGGAAGCCATGACCCTGGCGGCGATGGATCAGTACCGGAAGCTTTGGCCTAAAGAAGCAGGAGGCGCTCCGCCGATTCTCTACAATATTTTTGATAACTTCTACGGCATGGGCGGCCAAACCCGGGGCGAAACCGAAGGTTACGACATTGTTGCCCGGATAGGCGCAGGGGTTAACCCCGAGAACATGCACGCCGAACGGGTGGACGGCCTTAACCCCCTGGCGGTGGCGGATGCTATTTCCCGGAAGAAAAAAATTCTCCTGGAAGGACGGGGGCCGGTACTGCTGGATGTAATCACCTACCGGTATTCGGGACACTCCCCTTCCGATGCGTCAAGTTACCGGACACCGGAAGAACTAAAACTGTGGCAGGATACCGATGCCATCGACAGTTACGCCGCATACCTCGTGGACAATAAACTAACCGACAAGGCCCAGCTTGATGTTCTGCGGGCCAGGGTAACCGCAAAACTGCTTGATGTGGTAAAACTTTCCGTGGACGACAAAGTTTCTACACGGCTGGGCGGAGACTTTATTGAATCGGTAATGTTCTCCAACACAAAGGCAGATAAACTTGACACAAGGCAAAGCGAATTGTCCCAGCCCGTGGCGGAAAATCCGCGGGTTAAGGCCCTGGCGGGTAAAGCCCGTTATGCCTTTGACGAAAGCGGCAAGCCTGTTTCAAAGAACAAACTCTTCCAGTACCGGGATGCCCTCTTTGAGGCGATGTTATACCGTTATGTGGAGGATCCCACCATGGCGGCCTGGGGCGAGGAAAACCGCGACTGGGGCGGCGCCTTTGCCGTGTACCGGGGCCTTACGGAATTGCTCCCCTACCCCCGGCTGTTCAACAGCTCCATCTCCGAAGGGGCCATCGTGGGCGCCGGTGTGGGTTATGCCCTTTCGGGGGGCCGGGCGGTGGTGGAATTAATGTACTGCGACTTTATGGGCCGCTCCGGGGACGAGCTTTTTAACCAGGCGTCCAAGTGGCAGTCCATGTCTGCGGGGCTGCTTAAGATGCCCCTGGTAGTCCGGGTTTCTGTTGGGAACAAATACGGCGCACAGCACAGCCAGGACTGGTCGGCATTTGCCGCCTGTATCCCCGGCCTTAAGGCCTACTTCCCCGCCACTCCCTACGATGCCAAGGGTATGTTAAACATGGCCCTGCGGGGAACCGACCCGGTAATTTTCTTTGAAAGCCAGCTGCTCTACGACATGGGCGAACGTTTTGAAAAAGGCGGCGTCCCCGAAGGATACTACGAGATTCCCGAAGGAGAACCGGCCATCCGCCGTACCGGTAAGGACATCACCATGGTTACCCTGGGGGCCACCCTTTACAAGGCGATTGAAACGGCGGATAAACTTAAAGCCGATTTTGATCTGGAAGCGGAAGTGATCGACCTTCGGTTTGTAAATCCCCTCAACTACGAAAAGATTGTTGAGTCGGTCAAGAAAACCGGCCGGGTAGTCCTTGTAAGCGATGCCGCCGAACGGGGATCGTTCCTCCACACCGTCGCGAGCAACATCGGCACCTTTGCCTTCGATTACCTGGACGCACCGGTTACCGTGGTGGGAAGCCGCAACTGGATTACTCCTGCGGCGGAAATGGAAGAACTGTACTTCCCGCAAATCGACTGGATCCTCGATGCCATCCACGAGCGGGTTCTGCCCCTGCGGGGTTACAAACCCGCCACGGTGCAGACTACCCTGGACCTGATGCGGAGGAACCGGCTGGGGGTGTAAGGTTTCTGCCTTTGCCTTTTATAGAAGATATTTATTCAGTGTTTCAAACAAAATGTCCGGATCAAAGGGCTTTGGAATATGCCCGTTCATTCCGGAACGGATACACAGGTCGATATCTTCTTTAAAGGCATTGGCGGTCATGGCTATGATCGGGACCTCAGCGGCACGGGGATTTTCCAGAACACGGATGCGCTTTGTTGCGCTGAGTCCGTCAAGAACCGGCATTTGTACGTCCATCAAAATTAAATCAAAACCTTCGGGGTTGGCGGAAAAAAACTCGACGGCCTCTTTCCCGTTTTCCACGCTGTGGATACATACACCCGTTTCTTCAAGCATGGTCTCCACGATTTCCCGGTTTATCTCCACATCCTCGGCCAGGAGGATCGTGCGCCCCTTCCAGTTGGGCGGAGCGGCCCGGTCAGCGCCGGAAGGCGCACTTGCACCTGAGGCAGTCTCCCCGGAATCGTCCAGGGCAGCCACAGGCTCACCCAGGTCCGCCTCCAGCTCAAAGAGAAAACACGCGCCCTGATTCGGCTTGCTTTTTACCCAGATATCCCCGCCCAGGGCATTGAGCAGTTTTTTGCAAATGGCCAACCCAAGGCCGGTGCCGCCGTATTTGCGGGTGATGCTTCCATCGGCCTGTTCAAAGGCGGTAAAGAGCCGCTTTTGCTGCTCCGGCGTAAGGCCGATGCCGCTGTCCCGCACTTCTACGCGGAGCTTTACTCTGTTCTCCGCAATTTTCTTCTGAACGGCGGTCAGCGATATTGCGCCATTTTCAGGAGTGAACTTTGCTGCATTGTTCAAGAGATTAACAATCACCTGTAAAAGCCTCTGCTCATCGCTGTGAACCATCCGGGTCATGGACGAATCGCAATTCACGGTGAAGCGCTGGCTTTTCTCGTCCATCTTTACCTGGACAATATTCTCGGCGGTTTTCATCATAGCGGCAAAATCAAAGGGCTCTATGGCGAGCTCCAGTTTTCCCGCTTCTATTTTGGACATATCCAATACATCGTTGATAACGTGCAGCAAGAGATGAGAAGATGTTTCAATCTTTTTTAGATAACCTGCCACCTTTTGGGGGTTCTGCTCTTTTAGTGCAATGCTGGTCATGCCGATAACCGCGTTAAGAGGCGTGCGCATCTCGTGGCTCATCCGCGAAAGGAATTCGCCCTTAGCCATGGTGTCCGCTATGGCCTTATCCCGATCCATATTGAGCTTGCCAAAGGTTTCGTTGCGGGCAACGGAACAGGCGACGATGAGCGCGCCGGACATTATTGTTTCGGCCTCATACGCAGTAAAGGGAATACGTTCCCTGCGGGTAAAGCCGATCATTCCCCAAAACTCACCGTGAAGATAAAATGGGGCAAGCATAAAACTCTTCGCTTCGCCCATGCTGCTCTCTTGTTTAAAAACGTCCGAAAGACCGCTGCTGTCGCAGGCAACAAATTGTTTCTCTGCCAGCCGCTCTTTCCAGCCGGGGAGAAAGTCGTCGTATTTCATGTAGACCCTGTTATTTTCAGCGCCTACGGTACGCCCTTCCTCTGTCCAATGGGTACGCAAAAAACAGCATAATGCGCCCTCACGTTCCACATTTCGCCAAATTCCGGCATAGTTTGCCCCGAGGCTTTCACCGAGCAGCTGCACGGCCTCGTGCAGCACCGTTTCATAATCCTGATGAAACCCGCCGATGATTATGGCCGCCGCCGTGTTCGCCGCCCGCAGCAGCCGGTTTTCTTCCGCCAGGGTGTTATCGTCAGTGCCCTGGGTCAGCCGCCGGACTTCCGACTCCATGCTGCGCGCTTTATCCTCTGCCCAGCGCAGACGGCTCATATCCGCAGACATGGCGGACATGTAAAGCGGGCGGCCTTCCTGGTTGTATCCCGAAATAAGGCCCACTTCATCAATCCAGACTATGCTTGAATCCCGCCGGTGCATCCGGTATTCGATATGGTAATGATCCCGCTTCCCGCCGATAATTTCGCCGAGGCTGCCGTTTACCAGGCCGCGGTCGCCCTGGTAGATCATCGACTCTTTGGTGTTGTCGGTGTTGGGCAGACTATCGGGGTCATGCCCGGTGATCCTTGTTGTGTTCAGGTTAAGCTGGATATCCCCGGTGTCCAGATTCACCGTGTAAAGGCAGAGACCGAATAAATGGGCCAGCCGTTCCAGTGTTTTCTGATCAATGCCGGGGCTTAGTTCACTTGGATTGAATTTGTCGATCATATTGCCGTTTCCCTCGCCACGAATCACCGCATTGCGTTGGAGATAACCTTAAACATCAGTTTTGAAAACAGTTTTTTACCGGGCCCCATTTTGCAGGGGTAATAATAACTTTTGTTAAACCATTCCTTTTCTTCCCAAAAGCGCCGGTCGTCCCCGCTTGATTTTGAGGCCATTGCCTTCCCGACTGCGAACATGACGATCTCCCCCATTGCGGGGCGGTAGGAAGCCGTATCCTCCCCGAGCAGCGTTAAAAACCGGGACAGTTCCTTGTCTTTAACAGGCGTGTTAATCGCCTTGCCCGCACGGGAGATGAACCCGCCCTTCCGCGCACCAAAGCCCGTGGCAAAGGCTTCAAAGAACTGCCTGGTCTCTTTGAGTCCTGTGGCCATTGTGGTCGAGACAAACATGACGGGCTTGCCGGCTGTTTCGGGTTTGTGAATCCACCTGCTTAACCTGTCGGCAAAGGTTTTGAATTTTGAGGTCACACTGCCCATATATACGGGAGAACTCAATATCACCCCGTCGGCTTCCATGATTTTTTGCATCAAAACCGGCATATCGTCTTCTATACTGCACCCCGAATGGCTGACGCATGATTCGCAGCCCGTGCAATCCTCGATCCGGTAATCAAACAGATTGAGGATTTCCCCCTCAATGCCGTGGTTTTTCAGTATTTGGACAAGCTGCTGAAGAATACCCCAGGTATTCTTTTTTCTGGCGCTTCCGTTCATCAGCAGAACTTTCTTGCTCATCGTCATGTCTCCCTTGTGAGTACAAGAGTTAAGTATAGTGAATTTTTCCTCAAATTACAACACTATGCAAATTTACCTTTTGGCTCTTGACACCAGCAAGTTTTGTGGTATACTTGAGGTTATGAATAAAAAAAATGTAGCGGGTAACGAAATATATACTAAACAAATGTTAAGTTACCCCCCCCCCCCGATTATTCCGACCGATTTACTAGGAATTACCCGCCCGCTGCCCTTGGGGCCTGTCTGTGCGGTAGGCCGTTTTTCGGTCTTTGCTTAATTTTTCTTGTTTTTACCGTATACACCGCCTATCCCGAAAATTTTTCTCCCCTTAGCCTCTCATTGGGGCTGGAGGCGAACCGCTACTCCATAAACGGGGCAGCCTTTGGTCCCGCACTGGCCGGAGAATACCGTTTTTCCTCCCTTGCTGCAGGGGCCTCCCTGGGCTTTTTCCATGATTTTAACGATTATATGACCCTTGAGCCAGGCGCTTTCCTCCGCTGGTTCCCCTTTTTGGGGTCCCGCGCTCTTATGCAGGGCCTTTACATCGAGGGCCGTGTGGGGGCCGGCACCGTCAATGGCAGTCACGGCAGCGTAGGATCGCCAAGCGGCGGCACAAACAGCAGCGGTAGTACGGCGTATTGGGACTGAGTAAATAACAGAGATTGCGGGTCAAGCCCGCAATCTCATTAAACGTGGGGAACACGAAAACGCTGTTGCGGCAAGCCGCCGCACAGGTCTCCCAGGTGAGCGCAGAGGTGCCTGGCACCAAATTCTTTTTCTTCCCTTTGTGCGCCTTCTTCGCCTTTGCGGTGAAAATTTTATAGGTTTAGATACGGAATTGCAAGAACAAGGGCAAGCCGCAATAGACTTTTAGAAGGGAGGGAGAAGTGTGGAGTTTATGAAGAAACCGACAGCAATTCAAAAGGCTCTACCGCAAGAGCGGGATACTGTACCTGCAATAAATGGGAGTCATTACTGATGAGGGCGGCGCCAAGGGTTACGGCGGTAGCCGCGATTATAGAGTCAGGTAGTTTGCGCCGGTTTGTCTGACGGAACCGTATGGTCTCGGAAACAATGCTTCGGGAAAGATTAATGGTTTTACATTCTGTTAAGAATTTGAGCAAAAAGCGTTCATCCTCTGCGGTAAGCAGCGGTTTGGATAGCACTTCTATCTTCGTAATTATGCTCACCAGCCATTTGTTTTTACAAAAGGCATCCGCAAATCGCACCGGATCTATCTCTCCCTTTGATAATGAGACAAGGATATTGCTGTCAAAAATGACTTTACGCTTCATTTTTGCCCTAGGGCTTGTCCCACTCATCCCGCATTTCCCGGATTACTTGCACACTGTCGCCCGCAAATGCCGGACTGTCCTTAAGGCACCCCGCAAATTCCATAACCGCCCTGCGGAATCGTTCTTCCCGCCGCCTCTGAAACCACGAGACAAGGGGGATTCGGGAACCCCCGCCGATGGAAAGCTCCATTTCGGAAGTAACAGTGAGCCGCGCCTTCCCCGCCGGTACTTCGCGGGGAACCTCAATAGTCAGCCTGTGACTGGCGGGTATCTCAACGGTTTGTTCAATGGTCATTATGAGGTAAGCATAACATGAAAAGAGTGAAAGATGAAGGGGAAGACAGAGTGAGCGCAAAGGTGTCTGGCACCGGCATAGTCGGCGGCTTGATAAAGAGGTAAAAATGGATTACAAATAATCCATGAAACACGAGTTATTGACTACCAACTTAAAATCCTACATCACCATTAATAACAATATTCGCTTTGGAAAACCTTGTATCAAAGGTACTCGTATAACCGTAGGGGATATTCTTCAATGGCTGTCTGCGGGGATGACTCACTCAGAAATTCTGGAAGATTACCCTGAATTGGAAGAAGCCCACATCCTCTCTGCCCTTACTTTTTGACTAATGGGGATTATGGCTTGCTTGAAATCATTCCGGGAAAATAGTAAGAAAAATGGTTAAGGGCAGCGCGTAAAGGCGTAAACTCAAAAACATCCAATTCACCGTCATAACCGCAGACACCCGTACGGGGTGAATTGGTAATGGGAAGCAGATATTCATATTCATCTTCCTTTTCGTCAAAACAGGAATCGCAGAGAAATTGGTTGTCTGAATCATACTGATACCCCAATGTTTCTCCAACAGCAAGGGTTTCCCATTTGCGGGATTTTCCGATTTCAGAACGGAACATCATGTTGTCCGGATGAAAAAAAGAGCTCATGTGACCGCAGCATTCCAGCCAAATTTTTCGCAAAAAGGTGTCAAGTGTCGAAAAGGAAGCCGAAACAGGAACATCAACATACAGCCAATAATCTTTGTCATAGGCGCCCTTAGGGAAAACATGGAAAGGTAAAGAAGCCTTGTTTTTCCCGCCAGAAGGTACTATACTGCTATAGTATATATTTGGAGGCAGCGTAAATGTTTGAACGGGAAACCGGATTTTATGATGCGCACAAAGCGGAAATTCGGGAAAAATATCTTGGCAAGCATATTGTTATCGTGGGCGACCGGATCATCAGTGCCTATGATGATGTTGGAACCGCTTACCAGGAGACAATCAAAAAATTCCCTCTCGGATCCTTTATGATTAAGGATATTCCCGAAAACATAGAGGACGAGGTTATCTATCTTTCCCCATTCTTAGCCGCTCATGCCTAAACCGAAGCCTTGTTTTTCCGGCCAGAAGGTACTATACTGCTACATAACCCCCGCTTGAAAAAGCGGGCAAACACTTAAATCAAAGACCACCGGCATAGCTGGCGGCTTGATAAAGAGGCATGGTATGCAAAAAATGAGCCCCCGGAATTTTTGCTGCGCAAAAACCCCGCAACCGGCACTTGAACAAAACAGCGCCGATATGATAAACTTGGAAAAACGTTCTCCGTTCTCCGTTCTCCGTTCTCCGTTCTCCGTTCTCCGTTCTCCGTTCTCCGTTCTCCGTTCTCCGTTCTCCGTTCTCCGTTCTCCGTTCTCCGTTACAGCACTTGTCTTTACCCTGTTATTCGTAGTTTCCTCGTGTTTTAGTCCCTTGGGCGGGAACAAAGGCAGTCTTACCCTCATTCTTGGTTCTGCCAGCAACGGCTCTGCCAACCGCAGTATCGCCTATGACCCGGGAATTGGGCCGGGCACGGATATTGGCGAACTTGAGTTTCGTATACGCCTGAGCGGCCCCGAAGGTGCCCGTACCGAAACTGTCCGGGGTGCGGATACAATACGGCTGTCGCTTACGCCGGGACGCTGGACAATACAGGCAGACGCTTATTATCAAGGGGTGTTATACGCCATAAGCGATCCTCTTACGGTGAACGTCAGTGCGGGAGGGAGCAACAGCGCAGCCCTGCAAATGCAGCCTGCAACAAAGGTATTGAACGAGGAGGACTTTGGTCCGGGCGTTACCCCGGAATATAGGTACTTCTCTGCAAGCGACACGCCCACTGCGCTACATGACTACCTCGTTTCCAAAATAGGCGTACCAAATGGGAATTATGCGGTTATCGTGGAAGGGACCCAGCATATTATCCTGAGTAATTCCCTCACTATCGCAAGTTATGTGGCACTCTCTCTGCGGGGAAGCGGGACGTTAAAACTTGCCACAAACGGTAGTATGTTTAAGTTGGATGGCGGAAGCGGGAAGAAACTCATCCTCCGTGGTCCTACCCTAGTGGGCAGAAATCTTACCAATGATGGGGCAAACAATAATGCTTCGCTGGTGACGGTCCAATCCGGCGCATTCGTCATGTACGCCGGGGAAATCAGAGGTAATACCACCAATGGCACCGCCGCCGGCGGAGTGTATGTCGAGGGCGGTATCTTCACCATGAGCGGTGGGAGCATCAGCGGCAATACAGCCCTCCATGGCGGCGGAGTGTATGTTTGCAACCCCGGCAGTCAATTTACCATGAGCGGCAGCGCGGTCATCAGCGGTAATACCTCCATCGAGAGCGGCGGAGGAGTGTTTGCCGCCGCTAGCGGCGCCTTCACTATGAACGGCGGGACCATTAGCACTAATACTGCCAACGATGTAAGCCCTTATGGCGGCGGCGGTGTTATGGTCGATAGCAGTTCCTTCACCATGAGCGGCGGAACCATCAGCGGTAATACAGCCAGTTACAACGGCGGCGGGGTGTGTGTCTTCAACAGCAGCACCTTCAACATGTCAGGGGGTATTATCAGCGGCGCCAATACTGCGGCTTTAGGAACTGGAACTGCTTTGTATATAGACGGCATCGCTACCGCCAAATGGGGCGTTTTCGGTACATGGTTGAACACGTTCAGCAGCCCGGTTGATACCACCATCCATATAGTAGACGGAGCGGCAGTGCCGCCTGGCTGGTAAGGGCAAAAGCCTGGATAGTAGAAGGAACTACCACAACAGCATAGTGTCTCAAAAGGCAAAATAGCCTATAGTAAAGGCAGGAGATACTCATGCCACCCGGCGAATAAACCAAAGGCATGGTAAATACCTCAACCTTGAATACCTGGGATAACCGCAGTTTAATCCGTCTTCTCTGGCCGCTGGTGGTGGAACAGCTCCTGGCGGTAACTATGGGGGCGGTGGACACGATTATGGTCAGCTCCGTGGGGGAAGCGGCGGTATCGGGTGTTAACATAATCGACAACATTAACAACCTCTTTATTATTGCTTTTACCGCACTCTGTACCGGCGGTACGGTGGTGGTTAGCCAGTATATAGGCCGGGGGGAAACGGACAATGCCCGCTCCGCATCCCGGCAGCTTTACTATGTGGTAATCCTGGCGGCCTTTTTGGTTATGGTTCCGGCAATGATCTGGCGGGTTCCGATTATCCGGTTTTTATACGGAGGGGTAACAGGCGATGTAATGGCCTCATCGTCGATCTATTTTTTTATTACCGCTTTGTCCTATCCCTTTTTGGGGATCTACAATGTCTGCGCCGCCCTGTTCAGATCTTCGGGGAACAGCAAGGTTCCCATGCGGATTGCCTTTATGGTGAACTGTACCAACATTGCCGGGAATGTTCTTTTTATCTTTGGCCTGGGTCTGGGTGTCGAAGGGGCGGCTATTGCCACCCTTATAAGCCGGATTATAGCCGCATCGGTGCTTACCGCCATGCTGGTCAAGAGCCGTTCTGCCATAGGACTCCGGGGTCTTCACCGGATTTCCTTAAACCGTTCTATGGCCGCCCGGATCCTTAATGTGGGAATTCCCAGCGGCCTTGAAGGATCCATGTTCCAGGCAGGCCGGCTTTTAACCCAGCGTATCTTTACCAGTTTTGGCACCGCCGCCATGGCGGGCAACGCCATTGCCAGTGTGATCAATTCTTTTTCTTTTATGCCCGGCAGCGCGTACTGTTTGGGGCTCCTTACCGTAGTGGGCCAGTGTATAGGAGCGGGGGATTATGAAGCTGCAAAGAAAAATACCCTGCGGATTATGAAGCTTAGCTGGGTTACCCTTTTTGTATTGAGCGGATCGATCTTTCTTTTTCTTGAACCCCTTATTGGCCTTTTCCGCTTAAGAGCGGAAGCCCACGATATGGCAAAGGCTTTTTTACAGGTACACTGTGTTTCCATGGTGATAGGCTGGACATTTAGTTTTGCCCTGCCCAATGCGCTCCGGGCCGCAGGGGATGTCCGTTTTGTGATGATCGCCGCCGCCCTTTCCATGTTCGCCGTCCGGGTAAGTTTTGCCTACCTTATTACCTTTACCCTGGATGCGGGCCCCCTGGGGGTATGGATTGCCATGGGGCTTGATTTTATCGTTAGGGGTACCTGTTACGGCCTCCGCTGGAAAAGCGGCAGGTGGCGGGACAAACGGGTAATCTAATTTACCGTGACAGGGCAGCCACGGCGGCACCAAAAAGGCTTGCCTGTTCCACCGGGGCAATACTATACGACCGGGGTTGTTTCCGGTTCAGCATAATGTTCAGGTACGATTCCAGCGCTTCCCTCATTCCCCGGTAGATCATGTAGGTAGTGCCTTCCACGGCAACCCGGACCGGCGCAAAAGGATCGTGCCCTGCATCCATCCGTTCTATCGCCGCCGCCACCACAGCAGCGGAAAAAAGCGCGCCCCGGCGGGTAACAATGGAAGTAAGGCAGGCAAAGGACCGTATGGCATCCAGTTCGCCGGGGCCAAAGAGTTCCCCTATGGGCCCTTCCCCGGCCAGGGGGGCGTGCATAAATTCATTAAGGTACCTGGTTTCCAGCGTTGGCAGGGCGGCAAATTCTTTGGACCGGGCAAAGCTAAGAACCCCGTCGCTTATGGCCTGTTTAAGAATATGGAAGCTGAGTGGACCCAGATAGGCCCCGGCGGCGGCTTTTTCCAGCGTATAGGAACCGGGATGTTTGGTCCCCGCATCAAATTCCCGGTCCAAATAACCCAGGTACCGGGGAGCGCAGTTGCCCGTTTCGCACACAACAATTTGGGGCGATTCCCCGGAATGGAAACCAATCTTGGGTATGTCACTTTCCGGATACGCGGTATTAAACCCCGTGCCCAGGATAAACCCCACCATGGGACCGCCCTGGACACCGTATTTGTCCGGCCCCTTGTTGCGTCCTGCATCGGCGGGGATCTGCCCCAGGCCGGAAAGCAGGGTAGCCGCCGTATCATTTAAAAGCACAATCCGTTCGGGCGCCTTGATACCCCGCCGCGCCAGGGCTTCTCTAAGCCCCTGGCCCACGGGTTTTCCAATTACCTCGGGGGCATCCACTTCCTTGCTAAACGCCATCGGTATGCCGTCTCCGTTTTCCTGCATCTCCATGGGATAGGAAAAACAAAAACCAATTCCTTCAATATCCCCCCCTTCTTTGATAAGGGGAGCAGCCAGTTCGGCAATTTGATCAAAAAATTCTACCGCATTTACCCGGCCTCCGGTTCCCGGCATGGGGGCCTTTTTGGTTCCCTCCGCTTCGGGCCTTCCTGCTTCCTTAAAGTGAACCCTGGCGGCCCGGAAGTTGGTTCCCCCCGCATCCAGGGCAATAACCTTTTTACCCAGCGGAACCTGGCTTACCGGATGCAGGTACGAAGGGATCATCGGCAGCGGCGAAGTCTGCCCCCTAAGGCCCCGCTCCATATCAATAAGCACATCCTGCACCAGCGTATCCGGATCGCATATATCATAATGAAATCCATAAGACCGGGCAAAATCGTTAAGCAAAGCCGGGTTAAAAGACGGGGCCATAATTACTCCATGTTAATGAAATCGGTTTCAGTGTTAGTGTAAGACAGCGCCGCCTGCTTGTCAATGTAATTTTTATGATTTAATTTTTGTGCTTGTCCGGCGTTTTAGGGGAAAGTCTTTTTAAGAACCGTTTTATCCAGCACAATGGCTACCCTCCCCTCCCTAAGGAGACGGCGGTTATTTTCGCTGGAAAGGATAAGCAGGGCATCTTCCCGGTCAATAACCGGGTCCGTGGGAACGGCGCCAAAAACTCCCCGGGCCATGATCGCAAGGGGGTTTTCCCCCACACGGCTGGTCAAATCCGCAGCCAGGGCGGAAGGAACGGAGCGGGTAATACTGTCCCGGTTGATATAACGGATCATACCCCAGTCCCGCACTTTGATCCGGCGGCCGCCGGTGTCCAGTTCCGCATCAAGGTCCAGCATATTCCGTTCAAAAATCAGGTTCATTTCGCTGTCCCATACTTTGGGAAAAAGACAGGGAACGGTCTGGACCCGGGCAGAACGGCCGTGAACGGGAAGATCTTCATCGGCAATAATGATAATCCCCGTATAGGGTTTTGCCGGAACCGGAATAAGGGGAGCGGCAATAGTCCGCGGCCTGCTGTGGCGGGTAAGGGCAGCAGAAAGGCCCGAAAGGTTTACTGCATAGTTACCCGATATGGCGGAAAGATCGGCATCCATAGCGGGAGGAACACGGCGGATAGAATTGGTCAGCGTTTCCGCCGGTACTTCGCCCCAGTTTACCAGGTCTTCCACGGTGGAAGAAGAATCGGCCTGGAGGGCCATAATGGCAGGCCGGAGCAAGGCAGTATACTGATCTTCCAGGAGGGCCTCTGCCTGGGCTCTTCCCGCGGGGAGTTTTATTCCCGCCCTTTGCAGATCCACCCGTATGGCCGCATCAAGTTCCATGCGTTCCCAATCCAGCGTTCCCTTAACGGTACCATCCTGGGCGGTCAGCGGAAAGGTCATCATGACAAATGCACAAAAAAAGAGAAGGCCCGGTTTTCGGATACCTTCAAAAAAACGCTGTAGCTGCTTCATTGACTTACCGGGGTTTTAAGGGTACTGCCTGTCCGCAGGGTATCGTTAAGGCCGATACCGTTGATCTGAGCCAGGGTTTCCGGTTTGGTATGGTAGGCCAGGGCGATGGACCAAAGTGTTTCGCCCCGTTTAACTAAATGTGTCCCGCCGAATTCTGCGGTTCCCGCCAGAGTCCCGGCGGAAACGCCGCCGGCGGCTGTGGAAACGGCGGCGGCTCCGCCGACAGCGGCGGTTTTTACTTCCTTAAGGGCGGGCACGATAATCCGCTGGCCAATTTTAAGGTACCGTTCCTGGAGTCCCGGATTGTTACTGCGTATCTGGTTTTCCGAAACGCCATAGGTCCGGGCTATACCCGAAAGGGTATCGCCGGAGCGGATGGTATGGAAATAATACTTGATCAGCTGGAGTTCAGGATCCCCCAGTACCAACCGTACCGTGGCGGCCTGGGAAGAAGGTACCTTGATGTGGTAATTGGGATCCGGCGGGGTTATGCCGTAGGTTAATTCGCCGTTGGCCTTTTTCAAGTCCGCACCGGGAAGCCCCGCATATTCCGCCACAATACTTAAGTCTACCGGACGGCCCACGGGTAAACGGGTCCACTGGGGGTCCTCGGGCCATACCGCTTCAATCTCAAAGCGCCGGGGGTTGGATAAAATGTACGACACTGCCAAAAGCCGGGGAATGTACTGAATTGTTTCATTCTTAAAGGCCTTACGGCGGCATAGTTCCCAATAATCCGCACCGGGGTATTTTTTCTGGGCGTTTAATACGGTGCCCAGCCCGGCATTGTATGCCGCCAGGGCCAGCTCCCAGCTTCCTACCCGCTTGTATTCGTTTTCAAGTTTATCCAGAGCCCCCACGGTGGACTTCCAGAAATCCCGCCGTTCGTCCATCCATTCGGTAATCTTCATATCGTAGGGGCCTATGCTGTTCCGCATAAACTGCCAAAGTCCCGTGGCCCCGGAACGGCTTACCGCACTGGTGGAATAGGCGGATTCGATCACCGGAAGGTAAATAAGTTCCTGGGGCATTTTTCGCCGTTCAATCTCGGTCCGGATAAAGGCCAGGTAGGGTTCGCTGCGTTTGATAATGGCGGTAAGCCAGGCTTTCCCGCTCCGGTTGGAAAACTGCTGTATATACTTTTGGGTGGCCGGTTCATCAAGCCCCTTAAGGGTAAAAAGCACCGGCGCTTCGCCGTGGGTCCGTGCCGCATAGGGCTGAGTATAGGGAACTTGCCGGATGGGACGGTTAAGCGGTTCGGCAGTTTCTTCCTGTCCGGTTTCTTCCACCTGGTAACTTACCAATTCTCCCGCTCCGCTTAAGAGGGGCAGAACACCAATAAGAAACAAAAACAGCGTTCTTTTCATTATAGTCTTTAATAACATAAGAATCTCCCATTTGCAAGGGAAGGAAAGAGTTGGTATAGTAAAAGTATGTACCAAATCCGCCGTATAACCGCACATGGTGTTTTTATCATTGGTCTTACGCTCATGATCCTTGGTATCTCTTTTCTGTTGGGTACTATGACCGGTATTTCCCGTTTTTCTGTATTACGGGCCTTTCTTTGTGTTATTATCGGCGCCTTTTGCGCGGTTTTAGCAATAAAGCTTAATCAGCGGACAATATATCTCTTTTTTGCAGCTTTTTTTATCATGGTGGGGCTCTTTTTATTTCTTTCCGCTTTGCAGATTATCCCCGTTACCCTGGCCCAGGGCTGGCCGCTTATTTCGGTTTTTGCCGGCCTGGCCCTGCTGCCTCCGGGCTGGCGTCATTACCGGGCTATCCGCTACCGCTACCTTATTCCTTCCCTTGCTTTTGTACTCATGGGCTGTCTGCTCCTGGTTTTTTCCTTTAAAGTAGCGCCCTTTTCTTTTAAGCGTTTTATCATTAACTGGTGGCCCCTGGTGGTGGTAGTAACGGGAATTCTTCTGGTACTGCTTTCCCTCAGTTCAACCCAGCCCCGGCGGGATGGTTCCGGAGGGGAGAGGGATGAGATTTCGTGAAATCCCCGGGAGTCTTTTTGGCCCTGTTTCTGATTCTTTCCTGCGGATCTTCCCCGGCCGCTAGAGGCGCTGTTCCTTTGGATCCCGACCCGCCTGCACCGACTCCTTCGCGCAGCCTTTCTCCGCTGGAAGAATTACGCCGTGAGGTTGAATTGGGCAGCCCCGCTTCTCTTGGCCGCGCCGTGTTGTTACTTCAAAGACGGGATCTGCCGCCCTCTGCCGAAAGCCGGGCCCTAACGGCGGCGGCGGCGGCCATTGCCGGCAGACTCTATCCCGGTTCGGTGGCTCTTCCCCCGGTGGAAGCCCCGGCAGATCATAGTTATGCCAGGATTATCCGGGATATAAACCAGGGGAATTACCAAACGCCGTCTTCCGCTTCCCGGGATTTTTTGGAATACACGCTGCCCTTTCTTGCTTTATACAATAACGCCGCGGGGACTGGAATGGATGCCGCGGGAACGGAAACCGCCCGCCTGCGCCAGGCCCTTCCCCATCTGGAACGGGCCGCGGCCCTTAACGGGGAATCGGCGCTGCCCTTTTTGTTCAGGGCCTTTGTCCTGGAGAAAACCGGGGAAGGGGAACAGGCGGAAGAGGCTTACCAGCGGGCCCTGGAACTTGCCCCGGACTGTTATCCGGCGGAACTTGGTTTGGCCCGCTTGTATGTGCAAAAACAAGACTGGCCCCGGGCGTCCGCTATTGTAACGGAATTACTCCGGCAAAACAGCCGGAATGGGGAGGCCCTGCTTATCCGCGCCCGGATACTCCTGGATCAGGGGTTTTTTCAGCAGGCTCAGACGCCCCTGGACACGTATGCTTCCATTAATACTACCAACCGGGTATACCTTTTTTTGCGGGCACGGTTCCAGGCAGAAGGAAACCGCAACAGGGAAGCGGCAATTTCCCTCTTACGTCCCCTCTACCGTGCCAATCAGGATGATCCCGAAACAGCCCTCTATCTAACGTCATTGCTGCTGGAGTCCTCCCGCGGGGAGGACAATGACGAAGGCCGGGCCCTCCTGGCCCGTTTTTCGGGGCCCAATGCTTCTTCGGAGGCCCTGGCCCTGGCGGCAACGGACAGCATACGCCGGGAAAACTGGCGGGATGCCAAAAATTATCTGGACCGGCTGCTTCCCCGGCGGCGGCTGGCGGGGGATATCCTTAATGCCTGGAAAACGGAACGGGCCCTGGGGAACAATGCCGCCGCCCTGGCCTATGCGCGGGAACTCTACAACCGGGACAATACCAACGAAGAGGGGATAACTGCCTATGTTATGTCGTTGATCGATACCGGGCGGCAGACCGAGGCATCCAGAATTATCGATCAGCGTTTGGGAGCCGCCGCCTCGGGGACCCCAAAAAGCAGGTATTACTACCTCCGGTCCCGGACCCAGTCCGGCGAAGATGCGGTGATGAACGACCTCCGCTCGGCCCTTTTTGAGGATCCCCGGAATATGGATGCCCTGGTAACCATGTTTGAAATATACCACCGCCGGAAAGATGAACGGCGGGCGGTTTATTACCTTAGGCAGGCGCTGGTAATTGCCCCCAATAATCCCCAGCTAAAACGCTATGAGGCGGAGTACCGCTCACTTTTGGGGAATTAATGTAGCGCCCTTAGAAACGGCGGGAAATGCCTTATCGTACGGGAAATGTCTTATACCGGGGAAAAATCGGACTTACCGGCACCGCAGAGGGGGCAGACCCAGCTTTCGGGAATATCCTTAAAGGCCGTACCCGCCGGAATGCCCCCGTCGGGATCGCCCTTGGCCGGATCGTATACATAACCGCAGAGATTGCAGACATATTTTTCCATATAATGCTCCTTTCATTCAGTTTAGCCGGAAAACCGCTCTCTGTCCATTGTTTCCGGACATTGACCTTTTATGGTTTCCTATGGTATGTTTAACTATTCATTTTGTAAGGATGGTATATGAACCAATTAACTTTTTCTCTTTTAATGGGCGGCGGCGCTCCTGCGGGTTCCGGCGGTGCGTCAAGTTTTATCAATCTTTTGCCCATTGTGGCGCTTTTTGCCGTTATCTATTTTCTTATGATTAGGCCCCAGCAAAAAAAGCAGAAGGAAACCAAACGGATGCTCGATGAACTAAAAAAGGGCGACCGGATTATTACCATTGGCGGAATCCACGGCGTTATTCAAAGTGTCAGGGAAAGTTCGGTTATTCTTAAAGTAGACGAAAACTGCAAACTTGAGTTTTCCCGCAGCGCCGTGGCTACGGTAGAAGCCCAGGGCAAGGGCGAGAGTTCCGGGGAGACAACTGAAGAAAAATGAGAAAGCGGTACCGGTTTTTCATCGTCCTTATGGTTGTGGGGCTTTGTTTTCTCTTTTTGTACCCCACCGTAAAATGGTATTTTTTGGTACCCAGGGATGAACAATCCCTGGCATTGGGAACCCGTGAACAGATTCGGGATTATGCCCGCCGTACCGCCGAACTGGATATGCAAAAACTTACCGCCGGTACAACAGAAATACCTGCCGGGATGGAATTTCTTGTTTCCGCGGCAAAGCGGGCCAACAAGATCATTGGCAAACCCAATCCGGATACCTGGACCATGGCGGACCTGCGCGCCGCTTTAAGCCGGACCGAAGTCCAGGAAGCGCTGGAAAACAGATACCGGGACAGTATTCTTAAACTTAAATCCACCCAGCAGAATGCCGTTCAGCTTGGGTTGGATCTTTCCGGGGGCCTTTCCATTGTGCTCCAGGGGAATATGGACGCGCTGGACACGCAGTTTCAGGACCAGTACCAGCGCCGTCCCACCGACACGGAGCGGGAAGAGATCTTTGGCCAAACCCTGGAGGTGCTTAACAGCCGCATCGACCGTTTTGGCCTTACCGAACCGGTAATCCGCCGGCAGGGTTCGGATCAAATTTATGTGGAAATTCCCGGATCCCAGGATCCGGAACAGATTAGATCGATTATTAGGGAATCCGGGGGCCTTACCTTTCGCATTATGGATCAGGAGGCTACCGCCGCTTTTGAAAGCTACCGCAGTGAACATCCGGGAATGGTTCCCAACAGTGACGGAACCCTGGATGTACCGGGCATTATTCCCGGTGATGTGGTGGTCTTTGGGAGCTACAAAAAAGACCGCTATGGCCTGGACGAACTAGCCGGGTATGCGGCGGTAAAACGGGAAATAGGCCTGGACGGTAACCATATCAAAAGCGCCACGGCGGACCGGGACGAACGGACCCGCCAGCCCGGCGTTATCTTTGGCCTGGATTCCGAAGGCGGGGATATTTTTTGGGACTTTACCTCTGCAAATGTGGGTAAACCCATGGCCATTGTGCTGGACAATCACATTAGATCCATCGCCACCATTAGGGAACCAATCCGCGATTCGGTACGCTTAAGCGGCCTGGATGCGGAAGAGGCAAACAGTGTTGCCGCTACCCTGCGTACTGCGGCGCTGCCGGTAAGCCTTGATGTGGTAAGCCAGCAGTCCATTGGTCCTTCGCTGGGGGCAGATACCATTACCCGGGGCTTATATGCGCTTTTGGGCGGCCTGGCGGTGGTAATGATTTTTATGCTGCTCTATTACCGCTCCGCAGGGTTTAACGCGGTTGTTGCCCAGGTGCTGAATATTTACCTTATGTTTAGTATTCTTTCGGCTTTTAACTTTACCCTTACACTGCCCAGTATTGCCGGTTTTATTCTTACCATCGGCATGGCAGTGGATGCCAATGTTATTATCTTTGAACGGATGAAAGAAGAACTGCGCCTGGGTAAGGGCCGCAAAGCGGCGATAAGCGCGGGCTTTGACAAGGCTTTTTGGGCGATCATGGACTCCAATATCACTACCTTTATCGCCGCCCTGTTCCTTTCCCAGTTGGGAACCGGTCCTATCCAGGGTTTTGCGGTAAGCCTTGCCATTGGAGTATTTTCTTCGGTTTTTACCGCCCTCTTTGTTTCCCGGCTTATCTTTGACTTTGGCACCGATGTACTGGGGAGCAAAAAACTTACTGTAAGCTGGTTTATAAAACAGAACGAAACCGAAGACCTGCGGGCCGGGAGGGCATAATGAAACGTATTGTTAGTTTTACCCGGTTTTTTATTCCGGCGGTCATTTTTTCGACAGCTCTTATTATAGCCGGTATAAGCGGTTATGTAAAACGGGGCTTTAACATGGGGATCGATTTTCAAGCCGGTCTGATTCAGGAAGTACAGCTTGTTCCCCGGGCATTCAGCCTAAACTACGACGGACCGGGTAATGCGGTCATTACCCTGAATAATACCAGCCTGACGATCACTGTTTCCGGTGTGGGTGTCCAGGGCTTTAGCTACCAGTATCTGCTTTCCGATTACGGCACCATTGGCGGTTTTGCCCAGGCGCTGGATCAGGTAGAAGGGATTAGTGCGGCGGTAGATGTTTCCGGCTCGACCCCGTTCCGCTTCCTGGTGCTGGATGCTCAATCCGCCCCGGTACTGCCGTCTTCGGCAGAAACCGCCAGCGCTTACTGGGTGCATTATCTGCCCCAGGCGGCGGCGGAAGTTTCGCTGGAGGAAGTACGGTCTGCGCTGGTTTCTCTGGGTGAACCGGCGGTTCAGGTTTTGGGCGATCCCTCGGAACGGCGTTTTATGGTCCGTATGCAGGACAGCGATTTGGATGCCAACTTTAACACCGCCAATATTGGTAAAGCCCTGGAAGCCCGCTTTGGCGAAGGCGAAGCGGCAGTTACCAGTTCCAACTATGTGGGTTCACGGTTTTCCAAAAATCTGGCGGATCAGGCGGTAGTGCTCCTTGGGGCAACAATCCTTCTTATTCTTGTTTATGCTTCCATACGGTTTAAACCCCAGTATGCCATTGGCGCGGTCCTGGCTATTATCCATGACGGCCTTATTATGGTGGCCTTTATCGTCTGGACCAGAATGGAATTTAACACCACCACCATAGCGGCGATTATGACGATCCTTGGGTATTCGATTAACGATACCATCGTTATTTTTGACCGGGTACGGGAAACAGCCCGTATTTATCCCCACGATGCTTTTGATACGGTGCTTAACCGGGCCATTACCGAAACATTAAGCCGAACCTTTATTACCACCTTAACCACCATGCTGGCAGTGGTATCGCTCTATATCTTTACCACCGGAACAATGAAGGACTTTGCGCTGGCCCTCCTGGCGGGTCTTGTTTCCGGGGTATATTCCACGATCTTTATTGCCAACGGTTTTGTACTGCTTTGGGATAAAAAGTGGAAACGTAAAACAGCGGAAATAACAACAGAGGTAAAAGCATAACTATCCGGCGGGCAAAGGTTCTTGGTTTTTGTATGGGAGTGCGCCGGGCGGTAGAACTGGCGGAAGCGGCGGTTTTGGAAGCCGCGCCTATTTATACCGCGGGCCCCCTCATACATAACCCCCAGGTGTTAACATCGCTGACGGAACGCGGCGTACAAATTTTAGACGAAACTGATTTAAACAAAGCAGACAGAGGAACGGACCTTTCCGGCGCGGCGGTAATTATCCGGGCCCACGGAATAAGCCCCAAAGCGGAGCAGCAGCTCCGCCAGCGGGGCGCCCGGATAATTGACGCAACCTGCCCGCGGGTTAAGGCAAGCCAGCTGGCGGCCCGTTCCCTGGCGGATAAAGGCCGTTGGGTTTTTATTGCCGGAGAACGGAACCACGCCGAAGTCCGGGGCATAGCCGGTTATGTGGAAAAATCCGACGACAGCGAACAGCGCCGGCCCGCCGTTATTGCAGGAAACGCCGCAGAAGCCGCCGCCGCCGCGGAAAAACTGTACCAGGAAGCGCCGGAAGCAAAAACTGCCCTTATTGCCCAAACAACATTCTCGCCGGAAGAATATGCTGCCATCGCCGAAGTTATCAAAGTCTTTTTCCCCGGTTTGGAAGTACACCACACCATCTGCGGGGCCACCCGCGACAGGCAAAACGCCCTCTTAAAACTATGTTCCGCCGTGGACGCAGTAATTATTGCCGGAGGCAAAGATTCCGCCAATACCCGGCGGCTTCTTTCTATAGCGAAAAACTGCGGCAAACCCGCCTGGCTGGCAGAAAGTGCCGCGGACGTCAACGCGGCGGAACTGGCGCATTTCCAAACCCTGGGAATCAGCGCCGGCGCTTCCACCCCGGACAGCGTGATCGATGCCATTGAGGCGGGGCTTTTGGAGGGATTATGAGTAAAATCGCCATACTAATTTGCCAAAACGCAAATTCTTCCTGTCCCCGTCAAATCCCGACAGAAAGTAATCCCATGTGATGCCAAGGAAACTTCGGCCCGGCGGTTCCGTTCGGCAGCCGAAATTCCTTTGTTTTCATCCTGAACCTTGAGCCGTATGGCGTGGACTTCTTTAATTAAATCCAGAGAACGGCTTTTATGTGGTTGAACCTTCAGGTGATACGTTTAACATCTTTGAGCCAAAGGGCGCTTATAAGCCAAAGGCATGGTAAACTCACCTTTTATAGTGTTTTCGTTTTATTGCTTTGATATACCCTGTTAATACAACAATAAGAGAAACTCCCTGCAAAGAAGCTAATAATAGTTTATCCTGTAGTACCATCAAAAGTATCATACTTATGCACATCAATACAAATAAAAGCCACCCTGTGGTATTATTTTTTGCAAGTAAATAACTGCCTAAGAGAAAACCAATGGTTATTAGTATTTCCAATACTTGTGAAAAAGTTGTAATTCCATGGAAATAATATATACTGTAGGATGTTCCTGCTATAATCGTAAAAAAGGTAAAAAATCTAACAAAGGTAACAAATATTTTATTACCAGCATTATCCGGTCTCCATGCCGTTAGAATACCTAAAACCATTGAAGGAATGCTGCCCAGTTCAACAGCGGCAACAACCCAATCATTATTACCCGCTAAAATGATAACCCATGCGGGTATACCACTAAGATAAGAAATCCAGCCGCTAATGCGCAGTTTTTTACTGCCCGCTTTATCTTCAGAAAAAGCAAGCAATAGTTTTGCAAGAAGATAAAAAAAGCCGCCCCAAATTTGGAGAAACAAGCCGGCATTAAACATATACTTTTCCTGTTATAACACGCAGTCTATTCAGAAAAAATTCCGATGGCCCTGAATTTACTGTACCGTTTTTCCGGCAGGGTTTCCGGTTCCTCCGCAGTAAGACGTTTGAGTGTTTCCAATAAAAAGGCGGAAAGGTTCTTTGCCGTCAGGTCTATATCGCGGGCAGCACCCCCTTCGCTTTCGCCGATTATGGTATTACAAATCCCAAAAGACTCAAGATCCTCTGCGGTAATTTTCATAAGTTTCGCCGCTTCCTGTTCACGGGCCGCATCCTTCCATAAAATTGAGGCAAACCCCTTGGGGGAAATGACCGAATAGAGGGCATTTTCAAGCATTGCAAGTTCATCACAGACCCCCAGGGCCAGGGCGCCGCCGCTGCCCCCTTCACCAAGTACCACCGATATGATCGGAATTTTTAGCGTCATAAATTCCATAAGGTTCCGGGCAATGGCTTCCCCCTGTCCCCGTTCTTCGGCGCCGACTCCACAGTAAGCGCCGGGGGTATCGATAAAACAGATCACCGGACGATGGAATTTTTCCGCCTGTTTTGCAAGACGCAGGGCCTTGCGATAGCCCTCAGGGTGGGGCATAGAAAAGTTCACCCGTTTTAATTCTTCGATATCCCTGCCCCGCACCTGGGCAATAAGAGTAACGGGAATATCCCCGATAGTTCCAATGCCGCCCAGTATGGCAGGATCATCGCCGTAATACCGGTCCCCGTGAAATTCGGTAAAGTCTTTAAATATCCGGGGGATATATTCATGCACCGTAGGGCGGCCCAGGTTACGGAGCAATTCAAGCCGCTGAACTATGTTTAGTTTTGGTATAGAAGGCTTTGGGCCGTAATCGCAGCCCTGGCTGCTTACCGCGGTAAGCGGCGCTTCCTTCCCATGAAGACGAAGCAGACGGGCCAGGAGCGGACGCAGTTCGTCCCGGCGGACGATTGTATCCACAAAACCGTGGTCAAAGACAAATTCGGCGGACTGGAATTTGTCCGGCAAAGTACAACCGATGGTATCCTGGATCACCCGCTTTCCCGCAAAACCAATGAGCACTCCCGGCTCTGCAATGATAATGTCTCCCAGCGAGGCAAAGGAAGCGGTGACACCCCCGGTGGTTGGGTCCGTCAGCACGGTAATGTAAAGCTGACCCGCCCTGGCATGCCAGGCAGCGGCGCCCGAGGTTTTGGCCATCTGCATGAGGGAAAAAATTCCCTCCTGCATACGGGCGCCCCCGGAGGCGGCAAAAATAATTACCGGTAACCTGTGTTCAGTTCCGTATTCAAAGGCCCGTGTTATTTTTTCACCCGTCACACTGCCCATACTTGCCATCATAAAACGGCTGTCCATAATGCAGATAACCGCAGGGCAGCCCAGGATGGTACAGCGGCCGGTCACCACCGCTTCCCTGGCAGCGCAGTCCCTTTGCAGTTCTGCTATTTTTTCCCGATAACCGGGAAAGCCGATGGGGTTTTCCGAATTCATGGCGGAATCGAATTCGGTAAAACTGCCCTCATCTGCGGTAAAACGGAGCCGTTCCTGCCAGCCCAAACGGCTGTGGTAACCGCAGTGATTACAGACTAAAAAGTTTTTTACAAAATCATCATGGGCAATATGCGCCTGACAATTTGGACAGATAAAATCAGCCATAGTGTTTTCGATTATAATGGAAAGATTAGAACTCTTCAACACTACGTAGGTACCATCGCTGTCCGTGACTGTGTGTAGAACAAGAGAGCCATGTGGTGTATAGTTTTCTATCATGTTAAAGGCGATTGAACTGGAAAAGGCTTACGATCCCCGGCATTTTGAAGATGCCGTTTATGGCCTTTGGAAAGAAACCGGGGCTTTTGCTCCCCACGAGGGACAGCGTTTAACTTCGAACGGCAGCGAGAAGTTTAACACATTCACTATTGTTATCCCCCCCCCTAATGTAACGGGCGTACTCCACCTGGGCCATGCCCTTAATAATTCGCTCCAGGATATTATTATCCGCTTCCACCGTATGAAGGGGGAACGGACTCTTTGGGTGCCCGGTACCGACCATGCGGGCATTGCTACCCAGCATGTGGTAGAAAAGCGGCTCCGGGAAAAGGGCATTACCCGCCACGACCTGGGCCGGGAAAAATTTATAGAAGAAACCTGGAAGGTCAAAAACGAACACCACGAGATTATTTCCCGGCAGCTGGCCCGGATTGGCGCTTCGGTGGACTGGTCCCGGGAGCGCTTTACCCTGGACGAAGGTCTTTCCCGGGCAGTGCGGGAAGTGTTTGTTTCTCTCTACGAGCGGGACCTCCTGTACCGGGGGAATTACCTGGTCAACTGGTGCTGTTCCTGCGGTACCGCCCTTTCCGATGACGAGGTGGATCATGAAGAAGTGGCGGGAAAGATGTACCACCTCCGGTATCCCATTGTGGAGACCTCCGTGGAGACTTCCGGTTATGGCGGTTTTATAGAGCTTGCCACCACCCGGCCGGAAACAATGCTGGGCGATACCGCCGTGGCGGTTCACCCCGAAGATGAACGGTACCGGGACCTGGTTGGAAAAAAGGTACTCCTTCCCCTGGCGGGCCGGGAAATCCCCGTAGTGGCCGATGCTTATGTGGATAGGGAATTCGGCACCGGGGTGGTCAAGATTACCCCCGCCCATGATCCCAACGACTGGGACCTGGCAAAACGCCATGATTTACCGGTGATCAATATTCTTACCACCCAGGGTAAACTTAACGAAGCGGCGCCGGAAAAGTACCGGGGCCTTTCGGTCAAGGAAGCCAGGGAGAGGGTGCTGGAGGATCTTAAGGCCGGCGGTTTTTTTATCCGGGAAGAAGAAATCCGCCATGCCGTGGGCCACTGTTACCGCTGTCATACGGTAATCGAACCCTTTCTTTCGGAACAGTGGTTTGTGCGGATGAAACCCCTGGCAGAAAAAGCCCTTGCTTCCTGGCGGCGGGGGGAACTGGTTTTTTATCCCCGTAAATGGGAAAACACCTACCAGCACTGGCTGGAAAATATCCGGGACTGGTGCGTCAGCCGCCAGCTTTGGTGGGGCCACCGTATCCCCGCCTGGACCTGCACCGGCTGCGGTGCCGTGTCGGTGTCCCGGACGGATATTGCCGTCTGCCCCAAATGCGGTTCCGCCAAAATAGAGCAAGACCCGGATGTGCTGGACACCTGGTTTTCCAGCTGGCTTTGGCCCTTTACCACCCTGGGCTGGGAAAATGCTGCCTGCGAAACGGATGACTACAAAACATTCTACCCTACACAGGCCCTCGTAACCGCCTATGACATTATCTTTTTCTGGGTTGCCCGGATGATCATGGCGGGGCTGGAGTTTACCGGCAAAGCGCCCTTCCGGGACATTTACATCCACGGCCTTATCCGGGACAAAAAAGGCCGGAAGATGAGCAAGAGTCTGGGTAACGGCCTGGACCCCTTGGAACTGGTGGACGAGTTTGGCGCCGATGCCCTTAAGTTTACCCTGGCCTTTATGTGCGCCCAGGGCCAGGATCTGTTGATAGACAAGGAATCCTTTAAGCTGGGATCAAAGTTTGCCAACAAAGTCTGGAACGCCAGCCGTTATATACTGATGAATCTGGAAGGCCGGAACATCGTGCCGAACCCGGCGCTGCTGCCCGTGGACCGGTGGATCTATTCACGGCTTAACGCCGCTGCCCGGGACATGACGGCGGCCTTTACGTCGTACCGCTTTAACGATGCTGCCATTACTGCTTATGAATTTTTTTGGAACGATTTTTGCGACTGGTATGTGGAGGCCACCAAACTTTCCATGAAAGGCGGCAGTTCCCCAGCCGGCGGAAGCTCTGCGTCGTCCGATGCGGAAAAAGACCGGGCAGTTACGGTACTCCTTGGTGTGCTCGCCGAATCGCTCCGCCTGCTTCATCCCCTCATTCCTTTTGTGACAGAAGAAATATATTCCAAACTACCTATCGAGTGTAAACGGAACGGCGGTAGTGACGGTGCGGAACTACTTATCAATGCGCCATATCCTGAGTACGATGAAAAGCGTAACGATCCGGAAAACGAAGCGTTTTTTGCATTCCTCCAGGATTTGGTTCGGCAAATCCGGACCTGCCGGAGCGAATGTACCGTTACGCCGGACAAAAAACTCCGGACGGCGGTAAAATGCACCGGGAGAAAAGCCCCCCCTGCCTTCCTGCGGGAAAACGCCGAACTGGTAAAATTGCTCGCCGGGCTGGGAGAAATTACGGTAAGCGAAACGGAGTATGAGGCCGCCGGACCGGAGAACGTACCTGCAAGCACAAATGCGGCGGGTACCATTGTACTGGCCGGTGCGGATTACGAAGCGCTGTTGTTTATCGGCGAAGCGGTGGATCTAAAAGATCTTAAAGCAAAGTTTGAAAAGAACCTGGAACGGGACAAAAAATTTATCGCAGGCCTGGAGGCAAAAATCGCCAATCCCGATTTTGTCAAAAACGCCCCGGCGGAACTGGTAACAGGAGAAAAGCAGAAACTTGCCGAGGCAAAAGAACGGACCGGCAAAATTGAATCTTACCTTAAGGGGTTTGCGGAATATTCCCCGGCGGCTTCGCTGCAAAGGTCCCCCTCTGTATGACTTCCTATGAGATGATGCTGCTTAAAGGAACATACCTGGCCCCCTATATGCAGCTTGCCACCCTGCTTATCGGAAAAACCCGGGAAGGCGGCGGTAATATGTTCCGCCATCAGTTTGATACCATGGCAACCCTTATCGACTACGGTTATATTGATTCGGTAATCCTTAAAGCATCCCTTGTTCACGACGTTATCGAAGACGTGCCCGACTTTAATCACAACCTGCTGCTTTCCATTGACTTTGAAAGCCCCGCTGTATACGACCTGGTTCTTCAGGTAACCCGCAGCCCCGGCGAAACCAAACCGGAATTTCTTACACGGGTAAGGGAGTCCGGTTCCCGAAATGCCAAGATCCTCAAATGTGCAGACCGTATCTCCAATATGATTGCCCTGGGTTTTGTGGTAAACACCGAATTTATCGGCCGGTATACAGATGAAACGGAAAAATATATTTTTCCCCTGGCGGAAGAGGTGGACAAGAATATGCTTACCGAACTGGAATCGCTGGTTGTATCCCGGCGGCGTTACCTTTCCGCTATTATCAATCCCCAGGGATAACGGTTTTAAAAGGATAACACATGGAACAAAACATTCAGCGTCCGCAGGAATACTACGATAGCCGGAATGTGTTGAAGTAATGTCAGGGGTACTGAATGGAACCGAAGCTTCGGAAGCTTATATCAAGCAGGCCTATCCTGATGAAAATTTCCTGTCCCAGACACCCCAGTTGCAGGCAATCAATAAATGGACCAAAAATCTTACGCTTCCCCCAAATGTCAGATTGGCAGAATCAAGGATTCCAAAAAACGCAGATCAGCGGAATATTCTGGAAAAGGAAATCCGGCAAGCGGGTATTCTTTCAAGTATGGGAAATGTGGTCTATCTTATTCCGGAGCAAGGTCCTTATGGGAAACGATTAAAAGATGCCGTGGTAAATGGGGTTCTTTTTGAGTTTAGGACCGTTACCGGTAATGTGCGAACCTTTGAATGGGAATTCAGGGATGCCAAGAGAAAAGATAATGATGTAAATGTGTATATCAATGCGGAAATGGACATCTCCAAAGCCGAAGCAAGACGCAGGATTGGTCTTGTTTTGAAAAAACATCCTGAGTATACCGGGAAAATCGTCGTTTCTCTCAATAGAGGTAAGACCTATTTTTGGGACACGAGCAGTTTTAGATAAAAAAATCCCTGCCTTACGGCAGGGCGGCTAGGCGGGGCTGAACTGAATCATAACCCCTCCTAATTTTAGAGTACCCCATTAAGGGGAAAAAGTCAAGCGGTTTTCGGATTTTTTGTCAAATTTCCGAAAAATGATCCTTTGGAGGATCAGGCGGCGGTAATTTGGAGTATACATGACCGGTGATATTTTTTCTGCTTCCATTGAAAGCCTCGCCCTGGGCGGGGATGGCCTGGGTTCGTATCAAGGGAAGCGGGTTTTTATTCCCTTTACCGCTCCGGGTGATACGGTCAGCGCCCGGATTACCGAAGAACATGAAAGCTGGGCCAGGGCGGAACTTACCGGCATTCTCGAAGCCTCGCCGGACCGGGTAAGTCCCCAGTGTCCCCATTATGGTAAATGCGGCGGCTGTTCTCTCCAGCATCTGTCCTATAGCGCCCAGCTCCGGATCAAAAAGCAGTTACTCGCAGAGGCTCTTATTCGCCCCGGCGAAGCTCCGCACAAAAAAGCCGCCCCGCCCGATTTTACCGCCCCCGGTGTCCCGGCCATCGAAGTGATCCCCTCAAAATCCGGAGATACACCTGCGGATACACCAGCAACGGATACAATAACGGATACAACACCGGGCCCCTGGCAATACCGGAACCGTGTTTCACTTCACGCAATCCGGGCAAACCGGGGGCCCCGCTCCGGTTTCAAAGTAAACCGGAGCGAAAAAATCATTCCCCTGGAAGATTGCCCCGCCGCAGATCCGGCCATACGATCCGTTTTACCGAAACTGCGGCCGCCGCCGGGTAAGGATCGTTTTACCCTGTATGGCCGGAACGGGATAGTGCTGGCCGAAGAAGGAAGCTCTGGGCCCGATCCGCTTCCCAGCCGGGGAACTACGGTTCTTCTAAACCGGAACATACAACTGGAAGCTTCTGTTTTTTTTCAGAGTAATGCCGCCGGACTGGAAAGCCTTATTCCCCGGCTTCGTTGTATCGCAGAACGGGCGGCGGCGATGGCGGGAAAAACGCAGACGGCGGGAAAACCGCCGCCGGCAGGAAAAATGCCGCCAGGCCCGCTTATGGCGGATATGTATGCGGGGGTGGGAACTTTTTCGCTTTTTCTTGCGGATTTTTTTCCCGGCGGCGTTGATCTTCTGGAAGAAAATCAAAAGGCTATTAGCCTTGCAAAAATCAACCTGGAGGGAAAAAATACCCGGTTCCGGTTTTTTCCCCAGCGGGACGAAGTGTGGGCCAAACGGGGGTTAAGCTCTTATGCGTTTGCTGTGGCGGATCCTCCCCGGCAGGGCCTTTCCCCGTCTCTGGTGCGGGAACTTTGCCGCCGGGGGCCGCCGGTACTGGCCTATGTTTCCTGCGAAGTTTCTTCCTTTGTCAGGGACTACCGCCTGCTTACCGAATCGTACAAACTGGAAGAACTTATCCTCTTTGACTTTTATCCTCATACTGCCCATAGTGAATGTATGGGAACTTTTATCCGAAAATGCTAAACCTGCGGCCGTTTATTTTTCTTTTTATCCTCGTAAGCTTAGACCTTGGAGCCGAAACGGCGGAAGGAAGTTTTCCCAAAGAAAACGAAAACGCCGCCGTCCCCGTCTGGCGTCAGGCGCCGGGGGGAATGTTACAGGGAATTCCCGCCGTGGAAGCGGGAATCGTTGTGGCGGTAATGGACGGAGGACACCTCAAGGCCTATTCCCTGGAAGGAAAACCCCTTTGGGATTATTATGCAGCTTCGCGGCTCCTTCCCTATGTAAGCCGGAGCCGGGAAGGAACAAGTTATATCTGCCGTACCGATGGAACCCTTATCGCGGTAAACCGTTCCGGCCGGGAACTGTGGCAGCTTAAACCGGGGCCCCTTAGTTCGCCGGTGGTAAGCGGCTGGGACGGGCGGATCTTTGCCGCAGTGGAGCAAAAAATCCTCTGTTATACCGCGGCGGGATACCTGCTCTGGAGCCATGATCTGGAACAGCGGATTATTTCCGGCCCCTTTCTTGGTGCTGACGGCGGTATCGCTGCGGCCCTGGAGGGGGGGGAACTGCTGGAGCTTGATCCCTTTGGCAAAGCAAACCAGCACCATGTCGGCGAAAACCTTGCGGGCATTATCCCGGTAAACGGAAGCACGGCAGATTCAAAGGGAATACTCGCCTTCCTTAAAAACGGCGAACTTAAACTCTTCCGTTCAAACCCGCCGGTTTCCCCGGCAAAGTCCCTGGCAAAAATTTCGGGCAAAGGAACTCCCCTGGGAGCGGTAAGCCGGGGTAATACCGCGGTTATTCTTTTTTCCAACGGGCACCTGGCGGCAGTATCCCTTTCCAACGGAAGGCAGCAGTGGAGCGAAGTCACCCATATCGGCGGAAGCGATATAACATCGGCCAATGATTTTTCCCTGCTCTGGGATGAGCGGGGAATTTATGTATTCAGCCGGCGAGGGGCCGCCGGATTCAGCGCCGATGGAAAACGGCTCTGGAACCTGCGGCTCAGCGGCGCTTCATCAATTCCCGTTCTTGGAGACGAGGGTACCCTTGTTTCCAGCGGTCTTGATTGGATCATTTATGCGTACAAAGTAGAAAACCGGTCCCTGCCCCGGCGGGACTCACTCTATGGTCCCGCCCCGGCGGGGGATTACGGCCTTGCCAATCCGCCCCCCTCCCCCTGGGCAGAGGATTACTTTAAATTCAACGAAACCCAGATGGACGATGAATTTAAACGCCTCAGTATTCTGATCCAGGCAGGCAGCATCGGCAAAGAGGAAAAGGCCTATGCATCATACCTCCGGGAAATTGCCGCTTCCTCTATCCATCCCCAGACATCGGCCACCCATCCCCCGGTGCATGTACGGTACCGTGCCGAGGCAGCCCGGCTGTTAGGGTACTTTGGCTCCCGGGAAACAATTCCCTTTCTGGCCGGTCTCTACCTCTCCGACGGTGACGCGGTGGTCAAAACCGCCGCCGCCGAGGCTATTGGCCGAATCGGTACGGACCCTGATGGAATTGCCCTCCGGGCCTTTGCCCAAACCATTACCGCCGCTTCCCGGGACGAACAGATCCTTACCGCCAGTGCGGCGGCCATCGGTGCACTTTGCCGTTTTTCCGGCCCCCCCCCTAAGCGCAAGCGGGCTTAAACTTCTGGGGATCATTGAGCGGGATTTTATGCCCGCCAAAGCCCGGGCCCAGGCCAAACGGGAAATCGCTTCTATGCGGTAGTTTCGGTATCTTTTTCAATGAGGCACTGCGAGTTCTTGCGGATTTCTCCTGTTTAGTGTATTTTTATTATAGGAGCTTACAATGAAAAATCCTTTTCGTGTAACAGGGGTTATCCTGTTTTTTGCCTTTTTGACCCTTCCCGGTCTTTTTGCTCAGAATGTCAACCGGGAGGAACTGGAAAAAAACCAGGCGACGGTAAACTTTATCAACTATGAAGGACCTCATTCACGAATTGATACGGTGGAACAGATCCGTAATATCGGTTTTG
>BNVB01000002.1 GCA_025997795.1 Spirochaetia bacterium
TACCGGGCGGCGGCGATGAACCCGACGAAGAAAAAAGCCATGCCGGTTCGGCGGCTGGTTACGAACCCCGGCGGCTTATTCCCCTGATTAAGGAAGCGCTGGGTCTGGACCGCCGCCGCAAATTTTGCCCAAATGCCCGTATCGATTAGGGTGATCCGTTTTTTCTTGCCGGGACCTGCTTCTTCCGCCAACCCGGCAGTTGGGCCGCCTTCCACCGCCGCCAGGTTAAGGGGAATCATGGAAAACTGGAGGGATGCCCCGCCCTGGAGAAAAAGCACCCGGTAGTTGGCGGGGATTCCCATCAGTTCCCGGCAAGAAAAAACGGATCACCCTAATCGATACGGGCATTTGGGCAAAAAAGGCCGCCGATGAAGCTGCCAAATATGCCGAGGTAAACATCGCCGCTTCCTCCAAGGACAAGGCCTATACCTATATTCCCGACGCTCCCGCACCCGGCCCCGATGACGCCTACTATCACATCACCTGGAACAATACGATTGTGGGAACCAAATGGCCCGCCATCCCCGATACAGGTACAGTACCTCTGGTAACGGATCTTTCCAGCGCTATCCTCTCGGAACCGCTGGATGTTTCCCGTTTTGCCCTTATCTATGCGGGGGCCCAAAAAAACCTGGGGCCCGCGGGAACCACCGTGGTGATTATCCGGGAGGATCTTCTTGGCAAAGCCCCCGGCTGGGTTCCGGCCATGCTCCGTTACGACATCCATGACAAAGAAGGGTCCATGTACAATACCCCGCCCTGTTACGGGATCTATGTTATAGGCCTTGTACTGCAATGGCTTAAGGACCTGGGAGGGGCAGAGTTTATTGCCAAGATCAACCGGGAAAAGGCGGCGTTGATCTACGATTACCTTGAATCAAGCAAAGCCTTTTATTCCCCGGTGGATAAAAACTGCCGGAGCCTGATGAACATTCCCTTTGTACCTCGGGAAAACAATGCGGACCGCAAGGCGGAAATTGAAAAACGATTTGTGGCCGAAGCGGCGGCGGCGGGCCTTGTAAACCTGGCAGGACACCGCCTTGTGGGCGGTATGCGGGCCAGCATTTACAATGCCATGCCTGTAGAAGGGGTCAAGGCCCTTATCGCCTTTATGGAAAACTTTGAAAAAACCCTGTAACAAAAGGAGCGTTTATGTTTCGCATACAAACGATGAATAAAATTTCCCCCCTGGGGCTGGAACTGTTTCCCCGGGACAAGTACGAGGTGGCCAGCGAGATCCCCAACCCCCACGCCATTCTGGTACGCAGCGCGGACCTCCATTCGGTAACGATTCCCGGGTCGGTGCTGGCCATAGGCCGGGCCGGAGCGGGGGTCAACAATATCCCCATTCCCGCCTGCAGCGATAGGGGGATTGCGGTATTTAACACCCCCGGCGGCAACGCAAACGCAGTAAAAGAACTGGCCATCGCTGCGCTGCTCATTTCATCCCGGAATATCCTGGGGGGCTGGGCATGGGGTTCAAACGTGGCAAACCGGGCCGACGAAGTGCCGGAACTGGTGGAAAAGGAAAAGAGCAAATTCGAAGGTCCCGAATTGCGGGGCAAAACCCTTGGCGTGGTGGGCCTGGGGGCCATAGGGGTAATGGTGGCCAACGATGCCCTGGCCCTGGGTATGCAGGTTACCGGCTACGACCCCTACATTTCCGTGGAGGCCGCCTGGAACCTTTCCCATTCGGTGGAACGGGCCGATACCCTGGAGGGGCTCCTGGCCAGGGCGGACTATGTAAGCCTCCACCTGCCCTTAAGTGATGCAACAAAGGGCCTTCTGGACGCAGGAAAATTCCGGGTTATGAAAAAGGGCGCCCGTATCGTAAACCTGGCCCGTGGAGGCCTGGTGAACGAGGCGGACATCATCGAAGCTCTTAAAAGCGGTAAACTGGCCGCCTATGTAACGGATTTTCCTACGGCAGAACTGCTGGCAGTACCCCAGGCAATCTGCATACCCCACCTGGGGGCTTCCACCCCCGAGGCGGAAGACAACTGCGCGGTTATGGCGGTGCGGCAGCTTATGGACTACCTGGAAACGGGGACTATCAAAAATTCGGTGAATTTCCCCCGGTGCAAGCTGGAATTCCGTTCTCCTCACCGGCTCCTTGTGGCAAACCGGAATATCCCCAATATGGTGGGCCAAATTACCACCATTCTGGCGGAGGCGTCGATCAACATTACCGATCTGATTAACCACCACCAGAAGGATTATGCCTACAACATTATTGATACCGAACAAAATCTACCCCAGGAACAGCTGGAAAAACTTATCGCCATAAACGGGGTTATCCGGGTTAGGGTGCTGGATCGCTAGGAAAAAAGTGGTCTTGCCAGATTCCCTAGATATGGCTTAGTATTATGGGTATGAAACGGATCATAGCATTTTTGGCGGTTTTTGCCATTATTTCGGGCGCAGTAAACGCCCAGGAAGCTCAGAGCCCGGCGCAAAGTCCGGCCCAGGGCCAGAGTCAAAATACGGCTGCGCCGGATTTTTTTACCCAGCAATACGATGCCCAGACTACCATGGCTGGACGGCTGGGGGTGGTACGGAATGCCGAAACCGCCGGGGATGCTGGGGCCGATTTTTATGCCCATGCCCTGGATGTTATGCTTAGGGACCTTCCCAATCTACGGGGATCCACCGAGGCTGGGGCCGCCGATAACCTGGCAAGGCTTTTTGCGGCCAAACTGGGGGATGCCCAGTATACCGCCGCAGGGCCCAATCTGTGGCGGGTGGTAGAGAATTTTACCAATCCGCTGGTAAAGGCCGAAACCCTTACCGCCCTGGGCAAGGCTCAGGCTGTCTCCTATATTCCCCATGTAATTCAGGTGTTACAGGACATAAACCTGGAACCCGGCGAAGACCCCATGATTCGGGAACAGGTTGCCTTTGGAGCCATTGTCGCTCTGGAAGAATTCAAGGATAGTTCCGGTTACCTGCCGGTTTTCTTTGTTACCACCGGCTGGTATACGGACCGGCTTAAAAACCGGGCCAGGGAAGCGCTGCCCAAAATTATGGATAACCCCACGGAACCGCTTGTTTCGGTAATCAAGAGCAGTTCCTATAATTATGCGGTAAAATATACCGCCCTCCAGACCCTGGAAGCTTCGGAGGTAACCAGCCAGCAGAAATCACAGGGGGCAGTTGCCTCCCTTACCGAGGTCTGGCGGACAAGTACCAATGTTGTGACTCAGCGGTCTATTTTAATCAGCACCCGCAAGCTTTCCTTAAACATGATCCGCCGTTACGGAACCGAAGATACCAATGTGTATCCGCTTTTGGAACGGTGTTACCGGGAAGGCAGTGATACGGAAGAACAAATTGCCGCCGTTGCCGCTCTTTCTGCCCTGGCTACCGACGATTCGGTCCGCAGGCTTTCCGGGTTTCTCTACGATATTAATACCCGGCTTGCCCGGGGCAGCCTTACTGCGGAAGATGAACGGCTGGTCCGGGTACTTATCCCCGCTCTGGGAAATACCGGCCGGCCCCTGGCAAGGAACGCCCTGCGGTCGGTACTGCAGGCAGACTGGACCGGCGCTGTTCAGCGGCTGGCCCAGGATGCACTCAAAAAAATTCAGTAACTGCAAAAAAAAGGCGGGCCTTCTTGGGCCCGCTATTCCCTTGACCAAGGTGCTTAACGGGGTTTATACTGTAGTCATGAACCTTAAGACAGTACTGACAAAGGATACCATCAGCCTTCATTTGAAGGGAACCTCAAAAGAAGAAATCATCAACGAACTCCTGGATATCCTTGTCTCGGCAGACAAGATACAGGATCGGGCGGCAGCTTATGCCGCAGTCATGGACCGGGAACAGAAAATGTCCACCGGTATGAAACACGGTATTGCCATACCTCACGGGAAAAGCGCCACCATCAAGGATCTGGTTGCCTGTATCGGTATTTCCGATACAGCGGTGGATTTTGATTCTCTGGATCATGAACCGTGCCGTATTTTTATCATGACCCTCTCGCCGCTGGAAAAAACCGGGCCCCATCTTCAGTTTTTGGCGGAAGTAAGCCTGCTCTTTAAGAGTTCCGAAAAACGGGCGGAGATCCTTAAGGCACAAAGTTCCGAGGATATCCTTAAAATACTGGCGGAATGAGGCTCTAGCCGTTTAGTTCTGCCAGTTCTTTTTTTACCGATTCCGCAATTTCTGCCGCCGTTTCGTTTAACGGGGTTAGTTTTGTATCCGTTTGACCCCGGCGTTTTAACTCTACCATAGGTTTTTCTCCTGCCAGGTTTTTATCGCCCACCACAATACGCCAGGGTATGCCAAGCAAATCTGCATCGTTAAACTTTACTCCCGCCCGTTCGTCCCGGTCGTCAAGTAATACTTCAATGCCCAGCTTTTCCAGTTCCGCCGCCAGTTTGTCGGAGGCTTCCTGTACCGGTCCCTGGTATTTAATGGGAACGATGATAACATGGTAAGGGGCCGCCGTCATGGGCCAGACAATGCCCGCTTCGTCGTGGTGTTCTTCGATAATGCTGGCCAAAGTCCGGTCCAGGCCTATGCCATAACACCCCATAAGGGGAATGTGGTTTTTGCCGTTTTCGTCCAGGTAGGAAACTCCCATGGATTGGGTATACTTGCGGCCAAGTTTAAAGATATGGCCCAGTTCGTTGCCTTTTTTTTCGTAGAGTTCCCCCCCGCAGGCGGGGCAGCGGTCACCGGCCTTGACGGTACGGAGATCGGCGGTAAGCCAGGCCTCAAAGTCCCGGCCATAGGCGGCGTGGAGGTAATGTTTGTCTTTTTCCAGGGCCCCGGTAACGGCATCGTTCATGCCGGTAACGGTTTGGTCGATGATTACCGGGACCGTGGTTAAGCCCACGGGCCCGGCAAAACCCACCGGTGCGCCGGTAATGCGGATTACGTCCGTATCCGCCGCCAGGCTTACTTCTGCGGCCTTAAGGAGGGAAGCAAGTTTTACTTCGTTAACGTCCAGATCCCCCCGGATAGCCACGGCAAAAAAGGCTTCCGGATAAGCCGGAGACGTACCGGTCCCGGAAGCGGTACTGGCACGGCGTTTTTCCAGATTGTTACCGCCCGGCGCAGCAGACAGATCCAGTTCTACATTAACTGCTTTATAGATCAGCGTTTTAATAAAACTGTTTGCGCTGGTTTTAAGGAAAACGCAGAGTTCATCGATGGTCTTAACTTCCGGGGTGTCGATTTTTTCGATGGCCGGAGTATTGGCGGCGGCTCCCTTTGCCAGTTCGAGAGAAAACCGGGGGCTGTAATCAAGTTTACACTCGGCCTTTTCTACATTGGCCGCATAATCGCAGCTTTTACAGAGGAGCAGCGTATTGTCCCCTATCTCGCTTTCTACCATAAATTCTTCGGACCCCGAACCGCCCATGGCTCCGGAATCGGCCCGGACGGGAATTACCGTTAAACCGCAGCGTTTAAAAATTCGCCGGTATGCCTGGCCCTGGACCTGGTAATGTTCATCCAGACTTTCTTCGTTGGTATGGAAGGAATAGGCATCCTTCATGACAAATTCCCTGCCCCGCATAAGACCGTACCTGGGGCGAATTTCGTCCCGGTACTTGGTGTTGATCTGGTAGAGCGAAAGGGGCAGCTGGCGGTAACTGGAAAGTTCATCCCGGACCAGGCTGGTAAAAACTTCTTCCGCCGTGGGGGAAACTACAAAATCAGCACCCAGGCGGTTTTTAACCCGGAGTAATGCATCGCCCATGGAATCCCAGCGGCCAGATTCTTTCCACAGTTCACCGGGAACTACCACGGTGGGTTTTATTTCCAGGGAACCGGCAGCGTTCATTTCTTCGCGGATAATGTTTTCTACTTTGCGGAAACACCGGAGCCCCAGCGGCAGGTAGGTAAAGAGGCCGTTGGAAAGTTTGCGGATCATCCCGGCACGGAACATAAGGCGGTGGCTGGTTATAACCGCATCGCCGGGAACCTCCCGCAGGGTGGGAATAAAGGTCTGGGAAAAATTCATGTTCGTTCGTTCCTATCGCAGGGTGATGCGGACTACCCGCCCGTTTGCAAGTCCTATCACGCCTTTAAGATTGTGTGTTCCCGCTTTTTTGTAGGGCGAAGTATCCGCCAGGGCCTGGGAATCGAGGGTTTGTACCGTAACTCCCAGGAGGCTTCGCTGTAAGCGGAGTATCTGGTTGTTTTCGTTTCCTATGCCGGGCAAAATTACCGCAGGAGAATTAAGTGTTATGCCCCCCAGCGGCGAAATACGCCGGATAATCGTTTCCTGTTCATCGGTGATTACGAATTCTTTGGTTTTAAATACCGCTCTAACCAAAAGGGCAAGCAGGATAAGGAGCAGGAGAAGAACAACGGCCAGGCCGATAAGAACCGGGACGGGAATTCCCCAGGATGCGGCAAGGCGGCGAAGGAAACCCATAAAACCGGCATTAAGCGCTTCCTGCCGCCGGGCTTCTGCTTCCGCCTCTGCACGAAGGCGCGCTTCTTCTTCCTCCAGCTGGTTTAGCTTGGAAACAGCGTTAATGTCCAGGCCTGCATCGGTGGTTTGCAGTTCCGAACCGGGAATAAGTCCCGCTATATCACCGGCGGCGGTTTTGCCGCCAATGCCGATTACATAGAGGAACCAGCTGCCCCGGGAAACTCTGTCGCCCAGGGCTTTAAAACGGGGGTCCTGGGAAATATCCGCCCCCCAGTATTTGCTCTGTCTTGATGGTCTGTTTTCCCCGTCGGTGATAAAAAGAATAACCCGCCTAACTCCGGCTTCTTCCCGCCGTTCCAGAATTTCCGCAAGTTTTTCCAGCGCCATGCCGATGTCTGTTTGGTTATTGTCCGGTTCTAATTTAGAGAGGTCTGCTTTGAGTAAAGCCCTGTCTGCACCGGAAGTGATAGACCGGGTAAACTGTTCTTCTGCGGAATCGCCAAAGGTTACCAGGGTAAAGTTGTCCCCGTCTTTAAGGAGATTGCCGATTACCTCGCTGTCCAGGTAATTCTGAACATTGGTAAACTTTTCTCCCTGCATACTGCCGGAAACATCAAGGACAACAAATACATCCCGCTTGGGGGCATCCCTATCCTCCTGGGTTTGTGTAAAAAGAAAGCCAGGGATAAACAACAAAAGGATAAGCAGGCTTTTATATTGGCGTTTTTTCATATCACCTCCACAGCGTATGTGAAGGCAGTATAAGCTAAAGAGAGAAAAAAAACAAGGCATTTTTCAAGTAAAAGGCAGCGCTTATTACGAAACGGCCCCGGAACTGGTGGTCCGCAGTAATTCTTCGCGGGCGGAAAGTTTGAGCGTTTCAAAAAGTTCCGCCACATCCCCCTGCATCACCAGATCCAGTTTGTAGAGGGTCAGGTTAACCCGGTGGTCCGTCAGGCGGTTCTGGGGAAAATTGTAGGTTCTGATCCGTTCCGACCTGTCCCCTGAACCTATCTGGCTTTTCCGGGCTTCTGCCCGCTCATTGGCCGCCCGGGTTTCTTCCAGTTCGTAGATCCGGGCCCGGAGTATCCGCATGGCCTTGGCCTTGTTTTTAATCTGGCTCTTTTCGTCCTGGCAGTGAACGGTAACCCCCGTGGGCAGGTGGATAATGCGTACTGCCGAGTCGGTGGTATTAACGCACTGGCCGCCGGGCCCGCCGGCCCGCATCACATCAATGCGAAGGTCATCTGGTTTTATGTCAATTTCCGTTTCGTCCGCCTCGGGTAATACCGCCACGGTTACCGCCGAAGTATGGATGCGGCCCGATGCTTCTGTGGCGGGAACCCGCTGTACCCGGTGAACCCCGGATTCATAACGGAGATTTTCGTACACATTGCTGCCGCTGATGGAAAAAACAATTTCCTTAAAGCCCCCCAGCTCTGTTTCGTTGGAACTCATAATTTCAAATTTCCAGCCCCGGGTTTCGGCAAACCGGGAATACATCCGGTACAAATCTGAAGCAAAGAGAGCCGCTTCGTCTCCTCCCGTACCTGCCCGGATTTCCATGATAATGTTTTTTTCGTCCAGCGGATCCCGGGGAATAAGCAAAAACTTAAGCCTGTCGTCGGCATCTTTAAGCCGGGTTTCAAGCTCCTTTAGTTCCTCCCTGGCCAGTTCTTTCATGCCCGGATCTTTTTCGTCCTGTACCATGGCCCGGGCCCCCTCAAGCTGTTCCGCCAGGGTCTCCATTTCTTTGGCTGCCCCGGCCACCGCATTAAGGTGGGAGTATTCCTTCATGGTGTCCCGGTATTTATGCTGATCCCGTACCAGCTGTGGATCTTCTATCAGTTTTTGAACTTCGCCATAGCGGCGGAGCAGAGATTCAAGACGTTCACTCATAGAAAGGCCGCCTCCTGGCGGCGAATGACTATACAATACACTAAAAATCTGCAATACTCAAGTTGTGGAGGGCGGGGATAATTTTTAGCGATCTTATAGAAAAAATAAAAGACGGCATTTCCCGTTTTCCGGATCTGGTGAAGGATCATTTTCGTGTGGTTATAATCATAACTGCGGCCTTTTTAGTGATCATCCTGCTTCTTCTGGTTCTTGCCGTGGTAGTCCCGTCCCATCAAAAGAGCGAAACGGAAACAAAAAAACCGGTTTCCGAACTTTCTGCCGATACTGTTCCGGCGGAAGATTTTTTCCTCCCCTATGAACCCGACTTTGTTCCCGATGTGCTTTTGGAACGGGAACCCAGAGACGGCTGGACAGAAGAAGATGCCCGGCCCTTCTGGACCGATCCTAAAGAAGGGAACGAGGAAGCCTGGCGGAAACGAATAAAACAGGGAGTAGATTCCCTTTTGGAGCATGTGCCATGAAAAAAGTTCTTATCTTTTTGCCGCTTTTGCTGCTTTTTGCTTCCTGTGAAACGATTACTCAGGTTGATGAATATCTGGGGGACCGCCTGCGATGGGATAACTTTGAAGATCCGCAAAGAAAACCCGATGCTCCGCCTGCCGCTGCGGCTAAACCAGAAACAACGGGTACAACTGATGTACCTAAACCTGAAACAACGACTGAAACCGGTAAGGCCGAAACCGAAAATGCCTTGGTAAACCTTCCCGAAGAACCGCCGGTTTCTATACCTGAAACAGAAACAAAACTGCCCGATGCTGAATTGGATCTGCCGGAAACGGACTATCCGGAACAGGCCCCGGATGAAGAACCCTCAGTTCCCCCTAATCTGGATACACCGGTTATTGAAACCACCCCGCCGGATTCACCTGTTCCGCCAGCGAATGGATCTGCCGCGCAGCAGCAAAGACCAACCCCGCCGCAAACTCCGCCTGCGCAGCAAGCGCAGGTTCAGCCGCCTGTACCGCAAACGCCGCAGCCAGTACAACAAGCGCCGGCCCAGCCGCAAACTCCGCCAGTTGCGGTGGTTCCGCCGCCCCGGCGGGAAACCCCGCCCCCGACTCCTCCCGCCGCCGCCCGGCCTTCCCAGCCGGTACCGCCGCCAGCGCCGGTGCGGGAAAATCCTTCGCCGCCGCTTCCCGATATGCCCTTCCAGCCTGCGGCCGCCGGTGCGGCCGCCGCTTCGGCGACTGCTTCGGCGGAAACGTCAAAGGATACTGCAGCAGCGGAAAAAAATCTTGAATATTCCCGGACGGTCAGGGCCCTCGTGGGCCAGTATATCGAAATTCCCTTCCGCGGCCCCGGCTGGGTATACCTGGGCGAGTATGGTTCCCGCCGGGGGGTCAGTTACGATTCCCGGCGTTTGGAAGAAGAAGGGATGACCTTTATATTCCGGGCTGGTGAAGCAGGAACCTACAGCCTCCGGTTCAATCGCCAGGATTTTGTCCGGGATTATATACTGAACGATTATGTAAAGGTGATTGTGGAAGATCCTCCGGCTGTTACCGGTTCCGCCTGGTTCAATCCCCAGCAAGGGCCCGACCGGGTATATGCCAGCCCCCGCTGGCCCACAGCGCTCTACCCTGACGGGATACCCGCAGTACAAAGACCTCAGAGCGGCACGGAACCGCCTTCGGCTGGAGTACCAGCCGTGGCAGGAACACCTGTTGCGGCTCCTCCCGCCGCGCCTTCGTCTGGAACACCTGCCGTTGCGTCTGCCGCCCAGCCCGTTATACCAGCACAGTCGTCCGGAGTTACGGACGGAATTCCGGCCGCAGAAGACTGGCTAAAAAAGGCACGGGAAGAATACGATGGCGGCCGCATACCGGGAGCGCTTAGCGCCCTTGATAATTTTATGATTCAGTTTCCCGCGGGCAGTGATGAAGCATACTGGCTTTATGGCCAATCCCTGGAAGCCAACAATGAAAACACCCGGAATATAACACTGGCCCTGGACTATTACCGGCGGCTGGTGCGGGAATATCCCCAGAGCAGCCGTTACGACGAGACCAGGCGGCGCATAAGCTATCTGGAACGGTTTTATTTTACCATTCAGTAGCGCCGGAACCCGGTTTCACAAGAAACCATGGGCGTATATACTTATTGTATGGCGAAAACAACAAACAAAGAACTGCGGAACATGACGGTTTACCAGGTGTATGTCCGCAGTTATAGTAAAGAAGGCAGCTTCCGGGCGCTGGAAGCAGACCTGGATCGTATAGCTGCCCTGGGGGCCGATATCATCTATCTCTTGCCGGTTCATCCTATTGGGAAGGAACAGCGCAAGGGCAGCCTGGGCAGCCCCTATGCCATAAGCGATTACCGGGTTATTAATGCAGAGCTGGGAACAGCGGAAGATTTTGATTCCCTGGTTAAGGCCATTCACCAGAAGGGAATGAAGTGTATTATGGATGTGGTTTACAACCACACTTCGCCGGATTCGCTTTTGGCCAAAACAAATCCCCAATGGTTTTATCACCCGACATCAGGCGGTTTTGGCAACAGAATCGGCGACTGGTGGGATGTGATCGATCTTGATTATACCAATCCCCGTTCGGGCCTTTGGGAGTATCAGATTGAAACCCTAAAAACCTGGGCCGCCCTGGTAGACGGTTTCCGCTGTGATGTTGCATCCCTTGTGCCGCTGGAATTCTGGCTCCGGGCCCGGGAAGAAGTGTCTTTGGTAAACCCTGGCTGTTTGTGGATTGCCGAATCGGTGGAGCCTTCGTTTATTCTGGAAAACCGGGCCCGTGGGTTTAACTGTCTTTCCGATGCTGAACTGTTCCAGGCCTTTGACGTATGTTACGACTACGATATTTTTGCCTGGTTCAAAAAATATCTAAACGGCGCTGTTTCCCTTTCATCATATATGGAACAGATCAATCTGCAGGAATCCATTTATGGCGATAATTATATAAAACTCCGCTGTCTTGAAAACCACGACCAAAACCGGGCGGCCTTTTTCATTCCCCATGAAAAGGCGCTGCGGAACTGGACAGCCTTTAACTACTTCCAGAAGGGACTTACGATGATCTATGCCGGAGAGGAATGGCAAAACGATCACCGTCCAAGCCTTTTTGAAAAAGAGGTAATTAAACGTCCCGAAAATTCCGCCGCCGATCTTTCGTCATTCATGCGGACCCTCTATGACATAAAAAAGGATCCGGTTTTTGCCGACTCAAGTTATGAAGTAATGGCCGCCGGCAACAGAGGAGATCTTAAGGATGTGATTCTGGGGATACATCGTTCCCGGCCCGGCATAAAAGCGCCGCAAGAAAACCCAAAGGGCATGGCGGGAGTATTTAACCTTAAAGGTACAAGCGGCCCGGCGCCGGTTGACAAACTTGGTTTAAAAGACGGTCTTTATACCAATCTGATAGATAAAAGACCGTTTTATATTGAGGGCGGCCGCTTGAGCCTCCAGGGAGAGCCGGTGATTTTTAGGTTTTAGCCGCCGGGTACGAGGCGGATATGACGGGTCGTATCAACAAGTATGGATTCTGCAAGGATTATATCGGCAAGCAGGGTGATTTCGTCCGGGTAGTCAAGAGAAAGCCCTTCCGCTGCCGCAAAGGCTTCGGCAAGGGTGGCGTAGTACAGGATAGTACCGCCTCCGTCAATGCGGCTGGCTGTCTGGGATGCCAAGGGGGTCAAAGACAGGGTTAAGAGGGTAAGGAGCAAAGGAAATTTTAAGGAAGACAGTTCCCGTTTGTTCATTCTGGCATACTCAGAAGTATAGTATCACCGGGTCATAAAATATGTCAATGCGAAAATAGCCCGGTTTTTTGAAGCGGTAACCCGCGAATTCTCGGTAAACCCGGACTGGCTGCGTTCCGGCAAAGGGGAAATCTTTGCAGTGCCGGGGCTAAGCGCTCATCATATCCAGCACGATTTTCTCGATGTCCGCACAGAAACGAGGCCAGCCGGGTTTCTTTGTCCAGGCAACGGTATCGAACTCTGATTGGGGCATGCCCCTTAAAATTTCACCGATTATGGGAACATCGACACCTCCTTCTTTTTGCCTGGCCTCGCGGATTATTTCCGGCCAACTGATGGATTCGTGGAGGGCAATTTCCCGGATGTCTGCAACATCTTTTGGAGCATAACGGAAAAGGGCGCTTAGTTTGTTGGAAAGAATATTTCGTATGGGATCGGTCCTGTAAAAAAATACCGTTTCAATAATATCGCCAAAATGAGGCGTAGAATCATTAACAAAATCCAGTTTTAATAAGACGTCGGATTTTTCCCATCCAACTTTAATGGAAGTGAATGTTATATCTTTTATTTTTGAGGCAGCGTCTATCGTAAAACCACTATTGATTAAAGCTGCAAGGACAATATCAACCTGCTCTGTATAGTCAGTGTCATTGTTCACAAAGAAATCAAGATCATCAGAATACCGGTGATGATAATATGCCCTGCTAAGCGCGGTTCCACCGGTTAGATAAAAATGCGTGCTGCAGCTGCTTATGATATTCAGAACCCCATCCTGGAGCGGATACAGGTTCTCTTCGTAATACTGCGAGGGCAAAATCATATTGAATCCTCAATTCCCGGGGAAAAAGAGCCCGGGTGATTTTTGGGGTATAGAGTTCTTTAATCTTTTCGACACCCCAAAGCGCGACAAGCCTGTGCCAGGGTACCCGCCCAAGGCAGCGGAGAAACAAGCGTTCCTGGTCAAAGCCCCCGGTTTTTTCAAGTCTGCCTTCCACAACGGCGAGCATATCCTCGGGGGGTGAGGTGGTATCCCAGTTGAGGGATTTCATCATTTCTATTTTTTCTTCATAACTCAGGGTCATGATACCAGTATTAAGCGTATCGTAATTAGTATCAAGTACTGGGACAATGGTCATTTTGACACAGTAAAAAAGTCAAAATGGATCGCCGTGTGTCATTTTAGCTAGCTGCTTTTTTCCTTTTCCATAGCTCTTTTTTCAAATGAAAGCTAAATCCTTATATTACAAGGATTTAGCATATTTTTTCCTTTTCCAAAAAACTTGGCACGATTTTTGCTAGTATATTGCTAAGATGCTTCGTATGAAGCTTAAAAAAAGTCAATGAATTTTGGAGGTTATTATGAAAACAGTATCTTTTTACAGGCCCATGAATGTGGTGGACGACCTTTTTGAATCGTTTTTTGATCCCGCCCTGGTTCCCTTTAGGGGAAATCCGGTGTTAAACCAACTGCCCCTGGTGGATGTTCAGGAAACCGGAGATGAGTATCTGGTAGAAGCGGAACTGCCGGGTTTTGACGAAAAGCAGATCAAAGTACACATGGAAGGCGGCAAACTTACCATTGAATCCTCTAAGGAGGAAGAAAAGGAGCATGACTCCGGTGAAAAGGCAGAGGGCGCTTATCTGCTCCGGGAACGGCGGAAACGTTCCTTTAGCCGGTCTTTTACGCTGCCCGACAATGCCGATGCTGATTCGGTTTCGGCGGTTTTTAAAAACGGTATTCTTTCGCTGGTTATTAAAAAACGGGCAGAAAAAGCCCGGCGGCTTATTGAAATTAACGCCGGATAATTCCAGCGGATTTTCTGCCGGCAGTTTCAATGTGGAACTGCCGGTATTTTTTCCGGCCGCAGGCGCGTCTTGACAGGCTGCTGTACTTTTAACAAAAACCGGGTTATACTGCACTATGAAACGATTGTTACCGCTCCTGCTTATCGTCATCATTGCCGTTCTTGTTTTGGTTATCGGCTTTTTACTGGGCGGGAAAAATTTTGGTTTTAGTCTCTTAACAGTAACAGAAAAATCGGAAGTATCGGCCCATACGGTGCTTAAGGAAGTGCTTCCCATTGGCGAGTACGCCAGCCTGGCCTATCACTATACTTCGGTGGTAAAGGATGTTAACAGCCGGGACATTAAGGGAGTAACCATTCCGTTTACTACCCGTAAATATATCTTTACCTACGACGGTATTATGAAACTGGGAATTGACGGCAGCCTGATCCGGGTGGAAACCGCCGGGGCAGAGACAGCGATCCGCATTCTCCTTCCGCCAATAAAAATACTTTCCCACGAAATTATTGATAATTCTATTGAAGTGTTTGAACAATCGCAGACAATTTTTAACCAAATAAAAATCGAAGATGCCTTTAAGGTTACCGCAGACCGGAAACGGGAACTGGAAGAAAAGGTAATGACCAGTTCCGTGGTAGAGGAAGCAAAAGTTTCGGCGGAGCAGCAATTCGGCGCTTTGTTTAAAGCGCTTCCGGGTATCAAGGAAAAATACGATCTGGTGTTTGTCTGGCAGGTTCCTGCTGCGGCCCAATAAGTGTAGAAACGATGGCTTCTGTTTTTGAAACCATTCTTAACAAGATAAAAGATCCAAACACCTGTTTTGTATTTCCTTCGGAAACTTCAGCGCTTGGCTGGGCCCGGAAGATCTGCCTTTATGGGGAACGTTCTGTGGCACCGGATCGTTTTCTTGCCTGGGACCGTTTTAAAGAAGCGGCTATCCGGGTAAAAGAAAAAAACAAAACCCCCGTTTCGTCCCTGGTCCGCAAACTTTTTGCCCATGCCCTGGTCAGGGAAAACGCCGCTTCTCCACAACTGCTGGTTATTATTCCTGCGGACTTTGCCGCCGGAGGTCAAGTATTTGCAGAATCAATTGCCAAAATGCTTAGTGCGCTGGGCCTCTGGGAAACATTGCAGGATTCGTCTATTAATAAGGGGAAAAGCCGGGATGACGATGAAGACCGGGATTTACGGATTATTAAAAGCAAGTATACCTCTTTTTTGGAAGAACAGGGACTCTTTGAACCGGCCTGGGAAGAAACACCCTTTCGCGATAACAACTGCCATTACATTATCTTTTTTCCGGAAGCCTTGGCAGACTTTGCCGAATACCGGGAATTGCTGGATTCCCCGGCAGTTACCCTTTACCTAACGGAAGAATTTGTCCGTGCCCGGGACAAACCCGGCGCTCCGGCGGAACATCCATTCCAAAACCCGCGGCATCCATTCCAAAACCCGCGGCATCCATTCCAAAACCCGCGGCTCCTCTTTTTTGATTCCGCCCGGCAGGAAATAAAAACCGCCGTTTTGGAACTGCGCCGCCTCCACGAGGAATTGGGGCTGCCCTACGAAGATATGGCAGTAACCCTGCCGGGTTATAAACAGGTGGAACCTTATTTTACGAGGGAACTGGCCCTGCACGATATTCCCTTTAAATGCCGGTCGGGAAAAACCCTGGCAGAGTATCCTCTGGGGCGGCTTTTTTCTCTTATCGGCGAATGTGCGGGGGCGTTTTTTGCTTTTGATGCGCTAAAACCCCTGCTCTTAAATGCCGGCATACCCTGGAAGGACTCTGCAAAAAACCGGGATCTGATTATGTATGGCGTAGACAATCACTGTGTTTCCCCTTTTATGGATAGGGGCCGTACGCTAGACCCCTGGGAAGAAAGTTTTAAGAGGAGCCCTAACGCTGAATTGGAGTCATACTACCAGGAATTAAAACAAAGTATTGTTGCGCTCAGTTCTGCAAAAAGTTTTAGGGAACTAAAAGAACAGTATTATGTTTTCCGGGGCTTTCTTGATATGAAACAGTGCAGTCCCGAAAGCGATGCGGTGCTGGCCCGGTGTATAGAAGAACTTTCTGTACTTGTTGAAACCGAAGCTGCTTTTCCCGGTTTGGCCGCCGCTAATCCGTTTGCCTTTTATGTTTCCCATCTTAAAGATAAAAACTATGTGTATGCCCAGGAAGACGGCGGAGTAAACATTTACGATTACCCCGTGGCAGCGGGAACACCCTTTGCCTGCCACCTCCTGCTGAATGTTTCGCAAAATGCAGCGGCGGTACAGCACCGGCCTCTGCCGTTTCTCCGGCAGGATAAACGGCAGGGGCTGGGCCTGGAAGACCGGGATGTATCGGCGGCGATGCTGGCCCTCTACAATATAAGTTCCTGGAAAGAGTACACCTGCCATACCAGAATAAGCGCTTCGGAAAAAACATTTACCGGCTGGGCTATTCCCCACAGCACTTTTGCTATGCATCTGGATCGCCAGGAAACACCGGCAGGTATAACGGAAGATCTTTTTACTGCGGAACGGCGCTGGCGGGGGGGTCTGGCGGAAAAACCGCAGCAGCTTTATGAAGTCCAGCGCATTGGTTTTGAACGGTGGAGCAGTTTTCTTTTAGACGATTCCTGCCCCGCCCAAACGGCAGATTCGGTAAATCCGGCAAAAACACCGCCTGTTTCCAGTCAGTTTTCTGCATCCGTTGCAAAACTGCTGCAAGACCGGATACGGAACAAAAACACCAAAGATACGGACAGTCCCGCCGCGGCTATAGCGCCGCCGGTTCTTTCCGTATCCGCCACGGACTTAAACGAATTTTTTAAGTGCCCCCGGTTCTGGCTCTACCGCCGCATCTTCCATCTGGAACCATACCTGGAAGATGCGGCGCTTCTTGACGATGAATCCCGGGGGCTTATCTACCACGAAATTCTCCGCCGGCTTTTTACCCGTATTAAAGAACAGGATAAACGGTTTTACAGCAAACACCTTTCCCGCTACTTTGAATGGATTGAAGAATTAAGCAATGCGGTACTAAGAAGCGACGATACCCTGCGGGGACCCCTGGTGTATCCGCTGATTGTGCCCCTAGCGGCGGCCATGAGCAGGCGGCTCCGGGCCTTGCTTAAAACCGAAGCAGCCTTTTTTTCCGGTTACGAAGTGCAGGAACTAGAACAACGTTTCGATCTTTCCCAGGGGCATCTTCGCTTGACCGGCAGAATAGATCGGGTATCACGATCACCGGAAGGCCCCATGATCATTGATTATAAAACCAACATAACTCCCAGTCAAAAGCACTGCCGGAAAGAAAAAGATACTGTACCGGGACTGCGGGATTTCCAAATTCCCATGTACATTAAACTCTACGAAAGCGCGGCATCCATTCCAAAACCCGCGGCATCCATTCAAAAACCCGCGGCATCAGGAATTGAAACCGGAGAAAAAACAGCCAGGGCTTTTTTTGTCAGTATCAACAAACACAAAGTTATCCCGGTAATGGGGGAACTGCCGGGCCAACGGAAACCATGTTCCCGGGAAGCGTATCAAAGTTCTTTGGATGCCCTTGACGAAGGAATCCGTATTTTTGACAGCGCTGTTTCGTTTTTGTTTTTTATCCCCGATAAAATTCCCTACAAAACCTGCGGTTCCTGTGAATTTAAAGCTGTCTGCCGGTCCCTCTATTCCCTTAATCCCCGGCCCGCTGTTTATGATAAGCCGCATTCGGATGTATCCGTTCCTGTGTGGAAACCAGATGAAGACGAAGATGAAGACAACGAGGAAATGTATGTGTTCTAACGCAGAAGATACTGGTAACAAAGCAGCATTTTCCTTTATTGAAGAGCTGGACGAAGAACAGCGGGCCGCCGCCCTGACCAAAAACGATGCGGTGGTCAGCGCCGGAGCCGGATCGGGCAAGACCAGGGTGCTTACTGCCCGCTACGGCGCGCTTATTATGACGGGCCGCTGCAAGACCGAAGAAATTCTTACCATCACCTTTACCAACAAAGCGGCCAACGAAATGTACCGGCGGATCTATACCTTGTTGGCGGAACACGCGCCGGTCAACGACTTTGCCCGCACGGCGGTTGAAAATTTTCACAAGGCCCGGATATCTACGCTGGATTCATTCTGTATGACTATTGCCCGCACGGTCTCCCGGTATTTTGGGATAAGCCCCGATTTTGAAAGCAGCGATGTACGCGTGCGGGAACTGGCCCGCTCTTTGGCGCTGCGTTTTGTTCTGGACAAGCGGAATAACCCCGCATTACAGCGGCTTATTGCAGAAAAAAAAATGCGGGCCACGGCGGATGAACTTTTTGTTAAACCCGTACTCTATCACAGTCCTCTTTCCAGGCCGCTTGATTTTACAGCGTTTGAAAAAAAACAAAAGGAAACAATACTGGACCGGTGGAACTATTTTACCCGCAAAATGGATGAACAAATTGCTCTCATTTACGAAAACCTAAACCAGCTGCCCATAGGGAAGATACGCGATTTGCTGGAACCTGTCTTGTCCCGCAGAGTTAAAGCGCCGGACATAACAAACCTGCTATTGGTTTGGGAAAACACCGGCGCCCTTAGGGAAGAAATTTCTGCCTATTGCGCTTTTCTGTTGGATTTTAAAAACGTTTCTCTTAGGTCTTTTACCTATAAGACCGAGGCGGCTCTGGCCATTAAGGAAGCGCTTGTCGAAATAAAAACCGGTTATCCCAAACTGGAAGCGCTGGCAAACCATGCGCTGGAGTGGGACATTGTAAAGGATGTGTTCCCCCTTATTGATGAATACCAAACCCTGCTTGCACAAAAAAAACGGGAAGCGGGTATCCTTACCTTTACCGACATTGCCCACCTTGCGGTGGACGGCCTCCGTTTGTATCCAAACATCAGGCGGATGTACCAGGATTCGTTCAAGATGATCATGATCGATGAATTCCAGGACAACAACAGCCTCCAGCGGGACCTTGTGGGTCTCCTGGTTAATCCGGCAAATGTGTTTTATGTGGGGGACGAAAAACAATCCATTTACCGTTTCCGCGGCGCCGATGTTTCGGTGTTCCGGAGCCTGGCGGAAACCGGAACCAAATTAAGCCTTAACCGCAATTACCGTTCCCACCCCGCTTTAATCCGGGCCTTTAACTGGGTCTTCGGCGGTTACCGCAGCGAAGATGATCCTGCGCCCTTTGCCGCTGTTTTTCCTTTGGAAGGAAAAACAGCTAAGGACTTTGAAGCCGGTTACCGCTGGATAAAAAGCGGCATGGAAACAGAAACAGATCTGCCAAAGCCCCGGCTTCACTTTGCTTTTTTTGACAAGAGCCTCATGAAAGATGATCCTGACGATTCATTCAAGGCCGACGATTATGAAGCGTTCTACATAGCCCGGAAAATAAAAGACATGGTAAGGGAGAAAATAACTATCCGGGACAAGGATACAAAACGCCCCTGTGTTTACGGAGATTTTGCGGTTTTGGAGCGGAGCCATACCCATCAACATTCACTGGAAAGGGCCTTTAAACTTTTTGGCATACCCTTTTATGCAGACAGGCCCGCTGTTTTGTTTGAGGATGCACCGGTAAACGATCTTTGGGCTTTTTTAAAATTGCTCGTGTACCCCGGCGACCGTTTAAGTTACGGCGTTTTGCTCCGTTCGCCCCTGGTCCGGCTGAGCGAAGATGCTTTTACCCTGTGTATGCTTGAAGGCGGCGGAATCTTTGACGAAACCCTGGACGAAAAATTAGCGCCGGAGGATCGCCGCCGTTACCGGCAAGGCCGCCGCCGTTACCAAAAATACCTTACCCTAACCCGGGATCTGCCGGTAAGTGTTTTGCTTACCAAACTTTGGTACGGCGAAGGTTACCGGAACGAAGCCCTCTGGTCTGCCGCATCCCAGGTATATCTTGATCTTTATGATCTCTTTTTTGAACAGGCCAGAACCATTGAAGAGCAAGGCAAAGGACTGGTTGACTTTTTGGATTATCTGGAAGATCTGGCAGGTAAAAAAGAAAACCCCGACGATTCCGCCCTGCCCGGCGAAGAAGAAAGCGGCGTACGGATCATGACAATCCACCGTTGTAAGGGCCTGGAATTTCCGGTGGTGTTTGTGTATAACTGCGGCAGCAGGGAAGATACTTCACTGGATGCGGGACTGGCGCTTTTTTCGGAACGCTGGGGAGTTTTTCTCCATCTGCCCCAGGCAGAAGAACTGCCGGAAACCGCCGGGGATTATTTTTACCTTGCCGAAAAAGACGACCACCGGGAAAAAACTATAGCAGAACTCCGGCGGCTCCTTTATGTGGCCATGACCCGGGCAGAACAGGAACTCTACGTTACCGCAGTAATTCCCCCGCAAACCAAAGATGAAGCGGCGCTTGATCCGCTTACCTTTGGCGGATACAACGATGATTATATAACGGAGCGTTTTATCCAGTACCGGACCAATCCAAAAATCAATTCGATAAGTTTTCTGCGGCTTTTGCCGGAAAATATAAGCCGGGAAAATCCCCTTTATACGGTGGAGGCAATTTATAATTACAGGTTGAATACCGGCCAGTACCGCCCCGGTGCGCAGCAGGAAGAAAATATTTCCATGGAAGCCGCTGCCCTTGCTGTCAAGGCCGCTTATGAAACAATTCCCGCTGTTTCCCCATACCACATTGTGCCAATGACAGTAAATGCCAGCAGTCTCCACACGCCGGGAGCAGCGGCAAAAGCAAAAAAACCCGCCGTACAGGCCGAGTTTGATTTTGACGAAAAGACAGAGACAATTGACGAGCAGCTTCGCCTGGCCGGCATAAAAGCCCAGGAATTTGGCCTTATCGTTCACCGTTTTATCGAGGATCGTTTTAACGGCCGGGAACCGGAGATACCTGCCCGTTTTGTTTCTGCTGCGGCCGGAACAAACGGAAACGAATACCTAAACGCCGTAAGTGAAACGGCAAAAACCATGGCAGAAGGATTTTTTACTTCTCCCCTGGGACGCAAAGCCGCCGCCGCCGCTTTCCGCAAGACCGAGTATCCCATACTAACAACGGCAGATCGTACTAAACGGGGCGGAGCGGCGCCCAATAAAATACTTATCTCCGGCAAAATTGACCTGCTCTTTGAAAGCGGCGGTCTACTCTATGTGGTGGACTTTAAAACCGACAAGGACGAAGATATCAGCCGCCATGCGGGACAGCTTGCAGTGTACAAACGGGCAGTGGAAGATATTTTTGGCAAACCCGTAGAATGCCGGCTTTTTTATTTACGCCATGGACGGGAAACTGATATGAACAACATAATCGCCGGAACCAGCGTGGAAGAGCTTATAACCCACTGGGAAAAGGAAAACCTGTACGGCTAGCCTTCTACGATCTTTTCCGGCGGCAGGTGTTTACTTAATATATCTTTAAGATCTTTTACCATGATTGGTTTTGCCAGAAAATCGTCCATCCCCTCCTGCAGAAAAGTTTCCCGTACCCCCGAAAGGGCATTGGCGGTAAGAGCAATAATCGTAAGATGGATAAACTGGCCCCCCAAAGCGCGGATACTTTGGGTTGCTTCAATACCGTCCATACCGGGCATCATGTGGTCCATAAACACAATATCGTACTGTTCCTTTTGTATCATGGCGATAGCTTCCTCGCCTCCGGCGGCGGTATGTACCTCGGCGCCATAATGACGGAGCAGTCCCTCTGCTACCATGCGGTTTATCTGGTTGTCGTCCACCACCAGGACCAGCGTGTCAGAGACCATAAAGGAACCGTCACCTTCCCTGGTTCTTCGCTGTTCATAGTTCTTTTTGCCGTTAAGGGCCGCTGCCAACTGGGTAATCAGTATCGGCCTGTTGAGGGCGTTGGGAATTTCCTTGTCATATTTTTCCATAACTTCTTTTATAAGAAAAAATTTACTGGATAAATTTTCGGCATCAAAGAATTCTCTAAAACCCTCTTTTGCAAGATTGTCAAAAAAAACATGGCTATAATTATCATTTTGGTAGGTTTTCCTGGCCTGGTTTAAATCGGTACAGATTGTATAACTCACCTCCAGGTCCCTAAGCATAAATTCCATGCCCCCGGCATTGTAGGCATTTGGTTCATAAACCAGGATATTCTTTTCTTCGGGCCGTTCTACATCGGCAAGGAATCCTTCCCGCTTGCCGGGGCAGACAACATAAAGCGAAAAAGTTGTACCTTCGCCATAGACGCTGCCAACGGTGATTTCGCCGCCCATCAGTTCTACCAGCTTGCGGCTTATGACCAGCCCCAGGCCGGTTCCCTCGATACTGTGGTTCCGGTGCGTATCCAGCTGCTGGAATTCGGTAAAAAGCTGGTCCAGTTCTTCGCGTTTAATTCCCATGCCCGTATCGCTGATGGTAAAGTTAAGCCGGTATGATTCTTTCCCTTTTTCTGCCGACAGCGGTTCGGTCCACGCACTTAGGGTAACAGATCCTTCGCTGGTAAATTTTACCGCATTGTTAAGAATGTTGATAAGGCACTGCTTAAGCCGCATCTCGTCGCTTATCACCTGGGATGGAATATTCCGGGAGATGGAAGCTACCAAAGCAAGTCCCTTTTCCATGGATTTAATATTGATCACATTCAAGGTGTCGTTGATAAGAGAAGCCACATCAAAAGGTTTAAGGATCACTTCCATTTTTTGAGCGTCGATTTTGGAGAAATCCAGAATATCATTGATAATATGGAGCAGGCTTGTGGCGGAACTTTTTATGGTATCCGCACGGGTTAACTGTTCCTTGCTTAGGGGATTGTTCAACATTAGATCCGTCATGCCGATGATGGCATTCATGGGGGTACGGATTTCATGGCTCATGTTAGCCAAAAAATTACCCTTTGCCTGAGCGGCGGATTCCGCCAGGTTTTTTGATTCCATAATAGGCGTTATATCGGTCCACTCAAAAAGCCGGGCAATTTTTTCTTCCGAAAACTTGGAAGAGCGGAGCAGAAAATGGAATGGAATTTCCCGCTGTAGAACGGAAAAATTCCGTTCTACATAACCGTCCTGCTCCAAAATTTCCTGGAAAATCATACGCATCTCTCCCGAGGGCAGAAGATCCAGCAAAGGTCTGCCGCGGACATGGGTTTTATCGTTTATGCTAAGCCATTCCGCCAAAGAATCGCTTAAGTACTCTACCTCCGCATCGCTATTGATGATAACAAGATAAGAAAAGGTTGCCTCCATAAGAGCTTCAAAGGTAATACCCGAACGTTCTACTTCGGAAAGAGCTTTAATAAGAAAGTGGGAAAAGCCATAGAACAGTATCCCTATAAGCATATAAATGGCAAACCCTACTATGCGTACATGGAACGACATCTCTTGACCCATAAGGGGATACTGGAATACCACCAGCAAAATCACAAGGCAGGAACCGGAAAAAACCAGAAACTTAAAAAAACTTTTATGCTCAAGATAACAAAAGGCAATGGCCATATCAGTTATGATAAGAAAGAAGTAAAACGGATCTCCCCCCAATAGCATGGCGGCGGCTGTCATAACAAGAAAAAAAACCGAGGTAGAAAGCCAGACAATAACCGGGCGGGAAAAACCGCTAAAATGATGTATCCAAATACAAAAAACCAGAAAAACCAGATCCGATCCGGCCCGTATTAATAACTCTTTGGTTGAAAGATGGAAAAAATGGTTATAGACAAATATAAGAACCAGGTACATTCCAAGGCTTATATAAGAAATCAGCCGTACTTGCTGGAATACCTTTTCATGGCCATATTCGTTGGCTTTCACAATGGAACCTCGGGATCCGGTGGGACCCTAGGATCCAGTAGGTCCCCGGGATCCAGTAGGTCCCTGGGATCCAGTAGGTCCCCGGGATCCAGCGGGTCCCCGGGATCAGGATCCGGTGAATCCCAATTTGGCAGACCAGGCAGTTTGATTCCCGGGGGGCATACAAAATCAAGCGACTGGGGGTTTATTTCAAATTCCATAGTGGTATCGTAGAACAGGTTTCCATCCAGCGATATAGTCATAGAAGAATCCGAGCTGACTTTGAATTTCTTGCACCGGTAATGGGTGATGTATTGGGGCCATTTTTTGTAATTACCCGTTTCGTAATCTTTTATAAAAGCAATAAATTTGCTTCGGGGTAAACGTTTTATCGCATAAAGGTCCATGTAACCGTCATTAAGCAGCGCTTCCGGAGCCGGCCGTAGTCCCGCGCCATAAACGGGACTATTGGCAAGGAGGATACTGCAAAAAATGCCTTCGCTTTTTTTATCATCTATTTCCATGCGGTAATACTTGTTGTACTTTGCCGTAAGGCCGCTAAGAATGCCTGCCGCGATATAAGAGAAATTTTTTCCAAACCTGAAACGGTCCTCCAGGGCGTTTCCCATACGGAAGACTTCCGCCTCGGTTCCGATAAGTATATGGTTGATGATATAATGGCTGCCCGCCCGGATGGTATCGATAGTAATTACCGGAGAAGAATGTAAATTTTGAAGCGACTGAAAATCGTCAAATGCGCTGCCGCCAAAGACATACAGCAAAGAATTAACTTTACCAAAGGGAAACCAGGCAACCTGGGCATTGGGCAGACCCAGTACGCCGTTAATGACTTCAAACAGCGTACTGCTGCCCCCCAGCGAGTAGACCCGGACCATTTCTACAGAGTTAGTAACATAACGCAGGGTGTATCCGGATGCATCCCGCTTCCACCGGGAAACATGGATGGAATAATTAAACCGGGGATTGGCGGCAAAGAATTTTTGTATACTATTCTTTATCTCATCAACACGGCCGCTGATCTGCCTGGCCTTGGGATTGATGATAAAGAGGTGCTTCATACCTTGTTCCCCAGTTTACCCAGGAGTTTCCCAATTTTTAGCCCCGCTGCGTCATATTCAATGTTTTCCAAATCTTTTCCAATTCCCTCCAGCAGGTTCACTATTTCTTCATCGTCCCATTTAACAAAAGAAAAGGGAGTTAGCAGCGCATTGGCGGCGGAAGCATCAAAGTTGGCAGAGGCTTCCTGGGCTTTTAAAAGGGCTGCCGAAAGTTCACTGGCGCTGCCCTTCCGGGAGCTTCGTTCCTGCTGGGGGAAAAGCGCCGCCAGGTTCCGGCAGAGGGTGCGGAGTTTTTCTTCCAGAACCGGATAGTTTTCCCTGCAATACCCTGCATCGTCGGATTTAGCGGCAAATTCCAGCTGGCGGGCTTCATCTCCCAGGGTTTCTGCACCAATGCTGTAGAGAGCAGATTTCATACCGTGAATTTCTATGGCAAAGGCAGGAATATCCTCAATGTAGAGGCCGCGCATTTTAAGTATCCCGTCCGTAATAACCCGTATGGTTACCCGGAGCAGCTCGGTATACTTTTCTTTTTCGCCGCCAATAAGGAGTATGCCCTTGTCGATATCCAGGCCCTGGATCGTTTTGGCCTTTTCCAGAAAGGTATCGGCATCTTCCGGTTTGCTTGTTTCCTGTTTGATCATTACTGCACCAGGAGCTTTTATGATGGGGGCGGGATCGGGTGTAATGGTATTTTGTTCCCAGTCTACCCGGAAGCTTATGATATACGAGAGGGTATCCGCCAAAAAGAGCAGCGTGGTATCGTCGTGAATAAACGCTTCCGGTTCCTTTCCTTCCATGATGATATAACCCCGTAAAACCTCGTCCCTCCGCAGGGGCAGTATACACAGGGCTTTGGTATTAAAGTCCACAAAGGAAAGCTTCATGGAAGAAAGGGTACCGTAATTCATGGTTAGGTGTTTTTTGCCTTTTAAGAGTTCTTTTACCCGGTTGTGGCAGAAAAATTCGCTGTCCCCCTCGTCATGGCTGGCGGCGGGATACATTGCCGCTATCCGGGCGCTGTTGTTAAGGATAAAAACAAGTGAAGCCTTATAAAGACGAAAGTATTCCGTCACGGCAGTAAGCGCAGCGGAAAAGGCTTCGTCCAGGGTTTTACAGCGGAACAGCGCATAGTGAATCGCCAGGACAATATCAAAACGGTCCTGGTACCGTTTCTGGATAATCTTGCTTATCCTGAATTGTTCCGCCATGCGGCCCAAAGATACGGTGATCATCCCCAGTTCATCCGACGAATGGGTCAGCCCTATCTGTACATCCATGTTGCCCGCTGCCAGGCTTTCGCTGGCCAGGGTAAGTTTTTTAAGGGGTGCAGCAATTCCAAAGGAAAGATAGAGAAGGAGCAGCGAAAAAATAGCCAGACTTAAGAGCAGCGAAATTACCACAGGCTGAATGGCGGGAATGGTATTAAGCCATACAGTACGCTGGGGGAGGGAAGTATAAATATAGATAACTTTGTCTTCTATACGTACCGGATGAAAGTAGCTATAACTCTTTACGTTTGTTATTCCCGAATATTCGTTGTAAAGGTACAATGACCGTTGTTCTTTCATGGCATCCCGTACCCGGATTGCCTCGTCAAAGCCAAGGTCCTCCAGGGTTTTGTCGACATTTTCTGTGTTAAGGGAATAACCCAGCCGGCCATCGGAAAGAAAGATCGCAGAAACCGCTTCGGGGTAAATGCCCTCCCCCAGGATTTCTTCGTTCATCAGCGCATCCAGCCCTACGCAGCCAATAACCTTGTTGTTTCTAAAGATCGGCGATACAACGCCCACGGCACTTACCAGGCCTTTGCCGTAATCCCAAAGCCGATCGTTTGTACCCAGATCGGAAAAGAGCTCCCCCGTATCCCGGGGTATAAGATACCAGTACGACTTTTCCCGGTCATTTAACTCGGCTTCGTTTATATCGCCAGCTATATACCAGAACCAGGAACCATTTCTGGTAAACGAACGAATGTACCGCCCCGAAGGCGCGCCGGGATAATCGTTGGTATGGAAAAGGTCTCTGCCGTCAAAGGCATTTGGTTCAAAGATAAACCATGCGTTAATCACCTGGGAATTGTGAAACTGGGTGGTAATAATATGTTCCCCCGTTTCCCTGGCATTGGGATCATCGGGATTAATTTTTTCCAGTTCCGCAGAAGATATCCGGGCAGAAAGTTCAAGAATTTCGTAAAAGTTTTTAAGGTGTACTTCGTTGTACAAGGCCAGGTGGTATAACTGCTGGGCGGCTTTGCGAATTTGGGTCCGGTACACCTGCTGGATAATAAATACAGAAAGGCCCGCGTAGATTACCAGAAAGGGCAGTACCACAAAAATCAGGATCTTTTTCCAGATTGACTTCATGATAACTCCGTAGGCTGTTTTGCAGAACGTCTCCTGGCTACCGCTTCTATATCTTCATGGATCGCTTCAAAGGCTTCGATGATCCGGGGATCAAAATGGGTACCCTTACCTGCCATAATAAGATTGTAGGCATCCTGGGTACTCATGGCCTTGCGGTAAATCCGGTCTGCCACTACCGCATCGTATACATCCGCCACCGCCATAATCCGGGAACAGAGGGGAATTTTTTCTTCCTTAATCCCATGGGGGTAACCGGAACCGTCAAATTTTTCATGGTGGCCTTCGGCAATCTGGATGGCATAGTTAAGGTAGTGCTGGGTGGGGGTTCTCTCGTACATGGCCTGCAATATACCCGCACCTATGGTGGTATGGGTTTTCATGGTGTTAAATTCCTGGTCGTCCAGCCGTCCCGGTTTTAAGAGGATCACGTCGCTTACCCCAATCTTGCCAATATCGTGGAGCAGCGCTGCCCGTGTAATAAGGGAAAGATCCTGTTCGTTCAGTTCCTTGTTAAAACAACCCATGTGAATCAGTTCCCGGCCCAGGAGGGTTACATAGATCCGGGTCCGCTGGACATGATCCCCGGTACTTTTGTCCCGGCTTTCTATCATTTCCGAGAAGGAAAGAACAATGCTGTCTTCCAGTTCCTTAACGGTACTTTCCAGGTTGTGCTGATATTTGGCCAGGTCTAAATGAAGCTGCAGCCGGTGGAGCAGGATACTCCTTTCCACCGGTTTGGTAATAAAATCCACCACCCCCGATTCCAGCGCCCGGACTTCTATAGCCATATCGTGGTTGGCAGTTAAAAAAATAATCGGAATTCTGCTAAAAAGGGTGCTCTCTTTGATCCGGCTTAGTGTTTCAAAACCGTCCATTTCGGGCATATCCACATCCAAAAGGATCAGGTCGGGAATACGCTGAGCGCAGATTTGCAGTGCCTGAGCGCCGGATTTTGCCAGCAATACCTGATAAAACTCAGAGAGCTGCAACTGGATGTTCTTTAGATTTGCTAAGTTGTCGTCCACCACCAGTATTTGTTCCATAGTACCTATTACTATATCACAAAACTGGCAGAATTCAATAAGCTAAAGCGTTAATTATGGCTTTATATGGCTTATCTTAGGTTCGTTCCCGGACAGCTACGTTAATTTCGATCTTGCCAAGGGTTCCCAGTTCCATGGGAACGATCAACGCTTCCACTTCATGATTGGAAATTTCCATGTTTTCCCCGGAAAACAGGGCCGGCGGGGTAAGATCAAATTTAAAGCCCAGATCGTGGAGTTTGGTTACCGCCTGGGCAGTAATCATATTGGCCAATTCCTGAATGGTAGCTTTAGCCAAATCATCAAGCTGGGTAAACTGTTCACCGTTCATTGCTCCCGCAATGCCCAGAGCAGTATCCTTGGTCATGTCAAAAAGGACCCGGCCTTCCACATCTCCTGCCAGGCCTACCAGGGCAGCAACGCCCATAATCGACATGGTGGTTGATTTAAGGTAGAGATCCCCCCGCTTTACCTCGGTACCCAGGACTTCCTTTAATACATTAAAGGCTGCTTCCACAAAGGGGTTGATATACTCAACTCTCATGACTCACTCCTACTTTTAGCGGTAGAATTGCCGCCAGTTAAATCGAACATCAGCATTTACGCTGATGATAAACACCACTATCTAGGCCCGTTTCATAAATGCGGAAACCGGCGGTTTCGCCATGGGCCGCCATTCAGTTTCGGCCAATTCTTCATGCTCTCCCAGGATTAAGAAACCCTGGCCTTTAAGTTTTTCCGTACACTCATTAACCAGTTTGTCCTGTTCCTGCAGCGGGAGGAAAGACAGCATATCCCGTGCCAGAATTATATCCAGGTCCGGCAGGGAATTATCGTTCAGAATATCATGGTATTCAAACAGAATTGAATCCTTGATCTCCTGATTAAAGGTATAACCGTTTGAACCCCGTACCATGTGGGTCCGGCAGTATTCAGGGACCTCATCCAGTTCAAAGATCATATTGGGGGCCTGGGAAATTGCCATAATATCGTTGTCGTTTGCCCAAATCTTGAACCGGGTATTGGGATACCTGGTTTTAAGTATACAGGCAAATGAAAAAGTTTCATAGCCCTTGCCGCAGCCTGGATTCCAGACCTGGATAAGAGCGGAATTGATGTTTGGCAAAACCGCCTTGACTGCGGCGGCATAATCATCATGCCAGAAGGATCCGCTGGAAGGGGAATAAAACCGGGAAAGAAAATCATCCGCTTCCTTGACATCTTTAAGCTGAAGGTCCGGACCCTGGCGGCCAATGCTCCAGTCGGCAAAACGTTCCCTAATCCAGGTATCGTTAACCGGGCTTGGATAAAACTGTTTAAGCGCCGGAAGGCTTTGGCGGATAAAATCCATGGCAGATTCGGCCTGGGCGGCGGCAGAAGGTCCACTGTCCTGAGCGGGGGGGACATAGTAAGCATCGGCATCGGGGAGCCGGGGTTTTTCTTCTTCCTTGTTGATAGAAAAGATTCGTACCACATCCAGAATAATGTAGAGGTCCCCCTGTTTTTCCACCACACCGCTGATAAACTTAATATTGATATCCCCAAAGATGGGATGAGGGGGCTGGATCTGATCGGTATTGATTCCCACAACCTTGTCGATCTTGTCTACAATAGTGCCATAGACCCGGTCGTTAATAATCAGAATTAACATATTTTCGATATTGTCGCTCTTTTTTTCCAGAGGCAGGTGAAAGAAGGTACGCAGATCGATGATGGGGATAATGTCTCCCCGCAGATTGTATACCCCCCGGACATAAGAGGCTGCGTTGGGAACATAGGTAAACTTATCGGCCTTGGCGATTTCCTTGACATTCATAATGTCCACGCCATAATCCTTACCCCCCAGGGAAAAGGTGATCATCTTAAAGTCAACATCTTCTACCCGTTCTTTTTGCTGCTGGAGTTCCGCATTTACTGTTTCCAAATCCCGTACTATGGCCATCTTACACTCCTACCGTATTCCCTCGCGGATTCGGCGCTGTTCCATTTCCTTGCGCTGCCCCAAATCCAGGAGCTGGCTTACATCAATAATAAGCGATACTGAACCATCTCCCAGGATCGAAGCCCCGGCAATGCCCGGAGAATTGGTAAACTGATCCCGCAGGGGTTTGATTACCACATCCTCTTCTCCAATAAGGCTGTCTACCATAAATCCCATTTTCTTTTCGGCAGTTCCTACAATAACGATAAAATGAAAATCGGTTTGTTCTTCGGTTTTGATGCCAAAAAGCCGGTTAAGCCTGAGCAGGGAAATAACATCGTTCCTGACATTGATAACTTCGTAGTTATCGATAAACTTGATTTCATCCGGTTTAATCCGCAGGCTTTCAATAACGCTGGTGATGGGGATGGAGTAGATTTCTTCGCCCACCCGGACCAGGAGCCCCTGGATAATAGCCAGGGTAAGGGGCAGTTTAATGATAAACTTAGTCCCCTTGCCCATTTCGGAATTAACCGTAACGGTGCCGTTGAGTTTTTCGATGGACCGGCGTACCACGTCCAGACCAACCCCCCGGCCGGAGATACTGGTAATTTGTTTGGCGGTAGAAAAACCCGGCTCAAAAATGAGGTTGTAGGCTTCTACATCGGAGAGTACCTTGTTGGGGTTGATAATACCCCGTTCTGCGGCCTTAGCCTTGACTGCCTCTACGTCAATACCCTTGCCGTCGTCGCCAATCTCGATGATGATCATGTTACCTTCGTTGGAAGCCTTGAGCAGCACCTGGCCTTCTTCGGGTTTACCGGCGGCCTTGCGTTCCTCGGCGCTTTCAATGCCGTGGTCCACGGAATTCCGTACCGAGTGCATGATCGGGTCCAGAAGGTCTTCGATAACCGACTTGTCCAGTTCGGTTTCTTCCCCTTCAATAACCAGATTTATCTTTTTGCTAAGCGATTTGGACAGATCCCGCACCAGCCGGGGGAAACGGCTGAAAATCTGGCTGATGGGCACCATGCGGATCCGCATAACCCCTTCCTGGAGTTCTGCGGTAATCCGTCCCAGGTTCTGGCTGGTGGACCGGAATTTGCTTACATTGAGTTTAAGGTCCGCTTCAAAACCGTCAAAGAGGGAGAAAATGTCTCCATACTGTTCGCCCATTTCTTTGCGAATTTCCTTGACGGACCGGCCTTCCTGGATGCTTTCCAAATAAGCAGGCAGGCTGTCGAAGAGGGTTTTTATTCTTTCCCGGTAGCTGGCTTCCAAGCTGTGGAGCTCGGTTAATAAATTATTAAACAGAATGTTGCTCTGGTTAAAGGTTGCCTTGGTTATAACCGTTTCCGACACCAGGTTAAGAAGATCGTCGATACGTTTTGAATCCACCCGGAGTATCGAGCCCGCTTCTTTACCGGCTTTTTTGGCGTCTTCGGTGGAAGCGCCGCTTTTGGCCGCCGGATGCGCTTCTGCCTGAGGGGGCGAAGCTGGGGCGGCGGGCGTTACCTGAGGGGCGGGCGAAGCGGCGAGTGCCGGAGCGGGCGCCGGGGTAACAGCTGCCGGGGCGGCAGGTGTTGCAGCTGCTGCGGCCTGGAGCAGACCCCGCCCGGTACTTTGGGCCGGAGCGGCATCGGATGCCTTGAGTTGATCGATATTGGTTACCACAGCCGCCAGGGTTACATCGGGAATAGTTACATACTTTTGCAGATCCGCCACGGAACTGCCCGAAGCGATATAATAGTTAACCGTGGGGAAAAAGGTATCTTCGTAGAGCTGTTCAAATTCCGGCTGGGTTTTAAGTATGGACCCCAGGCTTTTGAGCGCCGCATAACACTGGATACCCCCAACGGTATTCATCAGGCTGCTTTCGTCAAACTGAACGGAAACCTGGTACACGGGCATACCGCCGTCCACCGAATCTTTAAGTTCCTGCATATCCGCTGTACTTAAGCCGCCGGAACCGCTGGGAGCAGGCGCCATGGTGGCGGCCATTGTGGCGGCCATGGCGGCCGCCGGGGCAGCAGCCTGCGGGGGGGGAGCCGCCGGGGCGGGTTGGGGAACGGCGGGTTTCGCGGCGCCTTTTTTGCCCTTTTCGGGGATCATCGCCTTGAGCCGGGCCTCCATCTGGGAGGTGTCTTCCTGGTAAACCGCCCCGTTCATCCGCTGTTCCAGCATGGCCTTGATAATGTCAATGGCCGCCAGGAGGGTATCCACCACATCCTCGTTAATAACCAGTTGATCGGAACGGATTGCGTCCAGGACATCTTCTACCAGATGGGTAAAATGAGACAATTCCATCATCTCAACCGTGGCAGACCCGCCCTTAAGGGTATGAGCCGCACGGAAAATTTCGTCTACCGCATCCTTGTTACCGCCCTCGTTCTCCAAAACCAGAATGTTTTGTTCCAGGGTATCAACCTGCATTTGGGCTTCACTAAAGAAATCCTTCAATAACTCTTCATTATTTGGGTCGAGATAATCGCTCATGCTATAATGTTTATACACAAATCCTTTTACGTCAAGCCTATTAAGAAGTCTATTGAGAAGATCCTTAACCTACCGATAGTATAGATATGAGGAAAAACCTGCGAACGGCCTTTTTGGTCTTTTTTATCCCCCTTGGGGGTCTTTTTGGAACGGAACTTACCGTACCTCACCTGGAACTGATAAACCGGGGAAGGATGGAAGACGGGAATTTTGGGATTAGCAGCGCCATGGAAGCCGACATATCCCTTTCCGGGGGGTATAAATACGGCATAACCCTGGGGCTGGGGGCGGAAATCCCCAATCTGGAAAAAGCCCTGTCCTATGGCCGCCTGGAACTGCCCTACGCAAGCAGTAGCCCGGTAAATGAAACCGAATACAATGCCCTGGTGGACGAGCTAAACGGCCGTTACAACAACCAGGCGGTTATCTCCATACGGTCTCTGGAAGCTGTTATTCGGGATGTTTTTGGCAAGCCCTTTGATATAAGTTTTTTTATCGGCGCCAATGATAAACTTGGTTCCGGCGTGGAATTTGAAGACCATTTTGGCACTGTTCCGGTGGTTACCACCCTGCGGGGCTTTTTTTACTATCCGGACGGCCTGGGAGCAGGGTACTACCGGAACCCTTCCCTCCGTTTTAACGGAGCAATCCACCAGGTAAAGGGGACCGGCATGGCCTTTACCACCACTTTTTGGGAAAATGTGATCCCCACCCTTTACCTGTATCAGGATCTTTCGTTTTCTGAGCCCCATGTACCCGGCAGAAGTTATATTCCAGGGCACTATTCGGGTGATTTTAAGGTTTTAATTAATACCGAAACCGTCAAATTTGAGGTTTTTGCCGGACTTACCTATGTAAATGAGGAAAATCCCATCCTTCGGGGCGGGGCGCTGGCCTACTTTAGCTCCGGCCCCTTCTCTTTTCTTATGCAGGCGGGCATTCCCTACTGGGAAACGGGAAAACGTATTGATATTGATAACTGTTACTTCCTTATGGAACCCCGGCTCCGCTTTGACAAAATTGGGGCAAATTTAACCTTTTTCTACCGTCCTGTTTACTATATGAACAAGGTTATTCTGGATGAACACGGCGGAACAGACGGCGGTATGGCAGATATTAACCTAAAGGTATTTTACGGAAACCTGGCCCGTTCCGCCTTTGAAGCGGGTCTGGAAGGGACCACCACGCTACGGATCCACAATGGCGAGGATTTTAGCCTGTGGGTATCTCCTTTTCTGAGTGTAGCCACATCGGGGCTGCTTTGGGACTTTAAGGTACGGATCAATCCGCTCTACTATAGAGACGGCGGGGACCTGGCGGAAGGTTTTGTGGGAATTCGTACATCCTATTAGGATGAAGGCAGATACAAGATGAAGGCAGCTAAAGGATGAAAAAGTTCGTTTTCCTGGGGGTGATTTTTTTACTGGCTGGTCATTTCAAAACCGGCAGCCTTTTTGGCCTGGAATTTTCGGCCATCGCCGGGGCGGGGAACCTGGCCTTTGAGAATTCCTCAAAAAACCCTATAGGAAAAGGCGATTTTAATGGTTCCCTCTATCCCCTGGGACAGATTGGTTTGACGGACCAGCTGTCTACCCTGTTCAGTTATTCCGTTACCCTGGAGCGGGATCCCCTGCTTCGTACGGTACTGACCGGTCTTATGGAACTGGAAGCTGATTATTTTTCCCTTTCTGTGGGGCCCCTCTTTGGGCTCTTTACCACCCGGGAGTACCCCCTTAAACCGGGTATTTCCGCCAGAGTAGGGTTTAACCTTCCGGGGATTTTTTTTGTAAACCTTGAAGGCGGCGCTACCTTTGGCAGGGTACGAAAAACCGGAGATTATTATATAGAAACCGGCCGGGCTGCTTTGGGTTTCTGGCTCCCCAATCTTATCAGCACCTTGAGTGTTTCCCGCCAAAAATTCACCCTGGCGCCGCAGGATCTTCTTACTACAGAAGACGAACTGCTCCGTTTTTGTTACCGGGCGGATATTTTTGCAAAAAATGTTCCCTATACGGTTTCCGTTGATATGGGATACCAGATTCTTAAACGATCCTACGATGGTTTGGCAAACGGTCAAGATACGTTCCGCGCTGCCTTTCTTGGTTTTGAAACGAACATTACCGTGCTGCCTTCCTTGATTATCCGTTTTGGTGCGGAAATCCCCGTGTATGCCTGGGGCAAGGACCCGCTTACCAAGGCGGAAGGCGCCTGGTTTTTCCGGGCCTTTGCGGGTTTTACCTGGATGGCACATAAGCCTAACAAGCCTGAATAGTTATTCCATATAGTGCAGATGGGGCCGCAGTTCCTGCCAGGCCGCTTCCTGCCGTTCGGTAAAAAGTTTTTTGTTGTTTGCAAAAAGATTGTTTCCCAGGGTATCAATGGACACCATAAGCGGTCCAAAATCGCGGACCCGCAGGACCCACATTGCCTCGGCCATTCCCAGATCCAGCCAGTGAACTGCCTCCACCGCTTCCACCGCCTCTGCCGCCAGTACTGCGCAGCCGCCGGGAAAAACCGTATGGACCGCCCCCAGACGGCGGCAGGCTTCGGCGGTTGTGGGCCCCATGCCCCCCTTGCCTACAATAAACCGCGTGCCCGTGGCTTCAAGAAATTCCGCCTCGCAGGATTCCATCCGCATACTGGTGGTGGGGCCCACGGAGATTACCTTCCAGTCCGGGGTATCACCGCCGGTCTTCTGCTGCATAATCGGCCCGGCATGAAAGATGGCCTTGCCTCCCAGGTCTACCGGGGAGGCAAGGCCCTGGCGGATTATCCGCTGGTGTACATCGTCCCGGCCCGTTACAAGGTACCCGCTTAGATAGACAAAACCTCCAATCCGGAGTTCCGCCAGATCCCCGGCGCTTAAGGGTGTTGTAAGGTGTTTTTCTGTCATGGAAGGCTCCACTGTTGGGCGGCCCTTTTGTGGGATACGATAGTATAGTTTAAGTCCGCCCCAATTTCGATAAGGACACGGCGGTGGGCCCAGCATCCGGTGGAAAGGCCCACGGCAAGGGCGGCGGTGTGGCGGCCCGCTTCTTCGATGTGTACCGCCATAACCGAGTGGTTCCCCCCAAAACCGCCGGCCCCTATGCCGATGCTGTTAAGGGTTAACTCCAGTTTTTCTTCCAGTGCCGCCGCTTTGGGGTTACTGTTCCGGGTACCGATAAAACGGAGCAAAGCTTTTTTGGAAAGCTTTGCCGCCGTATCCGCCTGGCCGCTCAAACCAATGCCCACAAGCAGCGGCGGGCAGGCGTTTACCCCGTAGGACCGTACCTGATCCACCACAGCTTTAAGCGCCCCTTCATAACCATCCAGGGGCATAAAAACCCTGGCAAAACCCGGCAGACTGCACCCCCCTCCGGCCATATACATAAAAAGCTCCAGCTTATCGGTACCGGGAACAATTTCCCAATCAATCCAGGGGATATGTTTGCCCGTATTATTGCCGGTATTTTTTTCGTCAAAACATTCCACCACATTGGGACGAAGCGGAACAGAGGCCGTGGCACGGATTACCGCTTCCCGGAGGCAGGTCTCCAGCTCTGCCAGCCAGGGAAAAGAAACACCGGCCCGGACAAAAAACTGCAACACCCCCGTATCCTGGCAGCAGGGCCGCCGGGAAGATTCTGCCATGTTTAGATCGGTAAACATAGCGTCGTAGATCCGTTTACCCATGGCAGAATCTTCTTTGGCCCGCAGCGCCGTAAGCCGGTCCACTACATCATCGGGAAGACAACAGGACGACAAACCCGCAGTCTCTTCAATTATGGTTATAAGCCGTTCCATGGCGGCGGTTTTGGTCATTTACAGTATAGGCGTACAGCAGCTTAAAACTCCGTAACTTTTGCCGCCTCAAACTCCTTTTCAATTTCTGCCGAAGGCTTTTTGGTAACAAGGCTTACAATCAAAATTACCAGGGCGGAAAGAATAAACGCCGGGAGCAGTTCGTAAACGGCAAATACCCCGCCGGCTTTGGCAATAAGCGTCTTCCACACCACTACCATAATTCCGCCGGTAAGCATACCCGCCACGGCGGCGGGGAAGGTGGTCCGCTTCCAGAACAGGCTGAACAATACCAGGGGGCCAAAGGATGCGCCGAATCCCGCCCATGCGTAGGACACTACCCGGAAGATGGACTGGCTCCCCGAAAGGGCAATGGCAATTCCAAAAACCGTTACGACCAGCATAGCAATACGGGCAACCCACATTACCAGGGCTTCGCTGGCATCTTTTTTGAACACATCTTTGAACAGATCGTTCGCCAGAGAGGAGGCAACAATGAGCATATAGGAATCGGAAGAACTCATCGATGCCGCAAGAATACCGGAGATAACAACCCCCGCCAAAAGGGGCGGAAAGAAACGGATACTAAGGTGGATAAAAATATTTTCCGCTTCACCGGCGCTGGTAAGCAGTGAGGGAAGATACGAACGGCCGATGATACCAATAAGCACCGCCGCTATCTGGGCAATAAAACACCAGACAACGGCAATATTCCGGGAAGGTTTTATCATCGATGTTTTTTTGATCGCCATAAAACGAACCAATACCTGGGGCATACCAAAATAACCAAGCCCCCAGGCCATGGTACTTATGATAACCAAAAAACCATAATCGGCGCCGGGACCAAAAAGCGGCAGACCCTTTGCCGTTTCCTGGACGCCGTTAACAAGCTGTGGCGTGGCAATGCCAAAAAAGTCCGTAAACCGGGGAAAGGCCGCCAGGTTTGCCGCTATGCCGCTTAAGCCGCCTGCGGTAAAGTAACCCACGGCCAGAACCAGCACCAGGGCGCTAATCATCAAAATCCCCTGGATAAGGTCGGTCATGCCCACCGCCCAGAAACCGCCCAGGAGCGTATAAAACAAAACCAACACGGCCCCCAGAATTACCATGGCAACCATGTTGGCGTTAAAGATATAACCGAACAGTTTGCCAAAGGTAATAAATTGAGCGCCCACATAAATAGAAAAGAACACCAGGCTGATAAGCGCCGCCAGGGTAAGCAATACACGCCGTTTGTCATGGAAACGCTTGCTAAAAAATTCCGGCAGGGTAATGGCGTTGTCGGCAATCTGGGAATAGGACCGCAGCCGTTTTGCCACCAGAGCCCAGTTAATCCAGGTACCAATAAAAAGACCCAGAGCCGTCCAAAAGGCCTCGCCAAAACCGGTAAAATAGGCCACTCCGGGCAGGCCCATAAGGAGCCACCCGGACATATCGGAAGCTTCGGCGCTTAACGCCGCCACCCAGGGGCCAAAACCCCGGCGGGCCAGAAAATATTCCTCCAGGTTGCTGTTACTGCGCCGGGCATACCAAAGCCCCAAAACGATCATCACCACAAGATACAAGCCCATTCCTATAAGGGTTTGAATATTTCCCACATTCATGCATACCTCCTTTTTTATAGCTGTTTTAACAAGCTGTTTTAACAACTACCGGATTATCATAAAAAAATCGGCGGAGAAAATCAACCTTGCGGTTTTTCCCGGTTCCGGTATATGATGTGCCCATGGGACGGATAAAAAGTGCGCTTGAAATAGCCATGGAAAAGACCGAAGGCGTTAAGGGCGATAAAACCAGCATTGGACTCTTTGAAGCAAAACAGCGGGGTAAACTCCTGGCCAACCAGTATCTGGCGGGGAAAGGTGATACGGAGCTTTCCATAAGCGGCGAACTCAAGAAGGCTGCCGGGGAGGAACAAGCCGCCCTAAAGCAGGGCTGTTTTGATGTGTTTGTTTCCCAGATTACCCTGCCGGGTATTCCCGAGGATCTTAAGCGGCTTGAAACGGCCGGCAAGGGCCTTGCGGAAGTTATCGGCGGGAAGCGCTTTCCCCCGCTCTACCAGCAGTTTTTGGCGGCGGTTTCCCAGTACCTTAACGAAGCCGCCCAATACGAAGAAGCGATTAAACGGCAGTACGCCCCCAAGCTGCGGCAAAAGGAAGAAGAATTTGCCCGCCGTTTTGGACGGCAGGTAAAGATCGATCCTTTTCAGGATCCGGAATTTGTCGCTTTTTACAACCAGAACATCAATGCCCTTAAGGCAAACTACGAGGCCCTTATTGGGGAAGTACAGGAACAGGCACGGGCCATGTTTAACGGGGAAGTCTAAGTTCAGGAGATCCGGGCCGCCGGGCGGCTTACCCTGCCCATGCCTTTATCCGCCGGATACCCTCCACAAGCTGTGATCGCGGGCTGGCGGTGTTGATCCGTACATAACCCGCTCCGGCATCGCCATAGATACTTCCTGCGGTAATTTTTACCTTTGCTTCTTTTTCAAGCCGCCTAACCAGTTCGGCATCGTTTTTGCTCCCGGTTTTTTCCACCAGTCTCCGGACATCGGCCCAAATAAGGTAGGTGCCGTCCGGTACAAAAGCATTTATTCCCGGCACGGTATTAAGCAACTGTACCGCTTCGCGGATATTTTCCCCAAGGTATGTATGGAGTTCGGTAAGCCAGGGTACCCCCTGGCGGTATACCGTTTCTACTGCCAGTTCGGAAAAGACATCCCCCTGGTGGCTGGCTTCCCGGTGGAGGGCGGTTTTCATGATCCGGCGAAGTCCTGCATCCCGAATCACAAAATGTGAAATATGAAGCCCCCCCAAGTTAAAGGTTTTATTGGCACCCGATACAACGATAAGCCGCTCGGCATATGATTCCAGCGAAGCGGCAGAAACAAAAGACTGGGGTTTTCCGGCGGCATTTTTGGCGTATACAAAATCGCCGTGAATCTCGTCGCTGGCAACGATCATGTTCCGGCGGCGGGCCAGGTCCAAAAAGGCGGCGATCTCTTCCCTCTCCCAGACCCGTCCGCCGGGATTGTGGGGGGAACAGAACAGGGCCAGCGGGGTTTTTATGCCCGCTTCTTCGGCCTTGGCAAGACCCGCTTCTATGGCCGCCGTATCCAGCACAAAACGGCCGTGTTCGTCCGGTTCCATGGGAACGTCCACGACTTTCCGGCGGTTTTCTTTAACCACTTCAAAGAACGGCGTATACACCGGCGTTAAAAGAAGCACCCCCTCCCCTTCGCGGCTAAACTCCCGGACGATCATTCCCAAAGAAAGCACCGTGCCGGGACCGGAAAGCAGATGCCCCGTCTCCACCGTAAGGTCATACCGGGTTTTGTACCAGGAACGGATCGCCTCGTAAAAACCTTCTGTTTTTCCGGGAATTAAACCCAGATTGGTTTTGTATCCGTAGAAGGGATGTTCCGCCCGTTTTACAAGGGCCTCCTGCAATTCCGGCAGAACGGGAAAATCCATGTCCGCCACCCAAAGGGGAATTACCCCGTCCTCAACCACATCCCACTTTAGGGAATTGGTATTTCGCCTGTTTATCAGTTCATCAAAATGATACATACTGTCCTTTACAAAAATAAATTACTTGAGGCAGTTCCAAAATAACCGATTTTGGAACCAGCTCACTTTTCCAAATCTTTGGTAAGCCTAAAAAAACGATCCAACTGCGCCGCCGGGGCAATTACCGTCCGCGGCCCCTTCATAAAAAGCGGATACGGATCCAGATATACCAGGCGGTCCCCGATATAACTTAACACAATAAAAAGCCCCTTGTCTCCTCCGGGGGTGTCGTCCATTTCGTCAAAGACATAATCTCCCAGGGACCAGAAAACGGGTTTTCCCTCCACCCACTCAAAACCCTGTTCCACATGGGGATGGGTGCCAATTACAAGGTCTGCCCCGGCGCGGATTAGTTCCGTATAGAGCGCGCGTGTTTCCTGGCTGGGATAATCGGCGTACTCAACGCCGCCGTGAAAAAATATAACGTTCAACGTATCATCCCCGGCAAGCTGGGCCTTGATCATTTCCGCCCCCCGGTTTCCCGCATGGAGCAGACCTGGTGTTTTTTCATCCGCCGCAAAATCCAGACCGTCCCAGCCGTTCCGTTCCGGGCCGTAATTGGCAATACCAAAAACCCGTACCGTTGGATTACCCGGCCCGGAAGCGGCGCTTACAAAGGGATGGGCGGCGGTTTGGATGTCACGGCCCGCTCCCAATACGGCAAGACCCGCCTTTTCCAGATGATCCAGCGAATCAAAAAAACCTGTCAAACCGTAATCAAAAGCATGGTTATTGGCAAGCAATACCGCATTAAACCCGGCATCCTTAAGGGCCGCCGCTGTGCGGGGATCGAAACGGAAGGTGTAGGTTTTTTTCGCCGCCTCCCCCCGGCTGGTCACCGCTCCTTCCAGGTTTACCATGCTTATATCCGCATCCCGCACCAGAGCGGCGGTTCCGCCAAGAACCGCTTCAATGCCTTCGGTAAAGAGGATTTCTTCCACACCCCGGGCCAGCATGGCATCCCCGCCAGCGGCAATACGGAACAGGCGGGGCCGTTCTGTTTGGTGAAAAGCCCCGGCAGAAACCTCTTTAAGAAGCGCCGCCAGGGCGTTTATTTTTTTTACGGCCCGTTTTGTATGCGGCGGCCCCTCATAACTAAAACGGAACCCGCTCTGGTATACCAGCGGATAGTCCGGGTCTGACACATCAAGGCCGTCCACCTTAAGGGCCAAATAAGGCGGCGCCACATCTTCCAGGGGAACAAGAGTAGATGAACCTACGGATACTTTTCCTTCCGATACCTTTGCCCGGGGAACCATACAGATTTGGGAAAGGGGGATAAAAACACTGTTTGGAAAATCCGCCGGCGGCGGTGTTTCGGTTTTTGCCCAGGTGGTAAAGCGGCCTTCATAAGTAACGGTGATAATTCCCGGCCCCGGTTTGTCTGTTACAGCGAAATCCTTATTAACTTTGGCCAAAACCGAAGTTAGTAAGGCCTGTTCCGGGCCGGGCATGGCGGTATAATCCACCGTAAGTTTTATAGGATTAAGAAAAGTTCCTTTGCATGATACGAGGGTACAAAAAAAGAGAAACGATACAATCCAGGCTGTTTTTTGGCAGATCTTAATCATGGTTTTCCTTTTGATGCCGTTTAACAAGCGCCTCAACCATGCCTTCAAGGGAAGCGGTTTGGGGAACAATCACTTCCATTCCGTAAACGCGGGCCGGGGCGGCAGTTGCTTCTCCTATACAAAGCACGGGGATACCAGGTGCACCGAAGATACGGATAAAACTTTCAAGCGCAGAGGGGCTGGTAAAGGCTGCATAATCAAGTCCCTGGGTAAGCCGGGTCTTAAAGGCCGGGTTTTCGTAAGCGGTTTCGGGAACGGTGTCGTAGACCGGGATGTCGATATACCGCAGACCCGCGGTTTCAAGGGCATCCGGCAGTTCCCTGCCGCCGCGTTTTGAGCGCGGCAGAATCACGGTTTCATCTTTGGCAAGGTTTTGCGCCAAAGCAGCGCCCAGTGCCGCGCCGGAAAAGGTTTTGGGTACTATGTCGGCAAGGATACCCCGTGAGGCAAGGGCAGCATTGGTAGCATTTCCTACGGCGGCGAATTTACCGGCGGCAAGAGCGCGGAGGTCAATACGGTATTCAGAAAGTTTTTGGAAAAAGGCTTCCACACCGTGAACGCTGGTAAAGGCAAACCAGGTTTTTGCCGCACCCGCCGGCAGCGCGGCGAGGGTCTTTTGCAAGAGCGGATTTTCCCCAAGCGGGATAATTTTTATCGTGGGCAGTTCCACAACTTCCGCGCCCCGGATATCCAGCATGTGCGCAAGGCGGCTGACATTACCAAGCCGGGGCCGGGTTACGGCAATACGGATCCCCGCCAGCGGCTTTTTTACGCAGGCGGCTGTTTGTGCAAGGTCTTTGGAGAGACGGCAGACCCCGCCTACTATGACGATGGCCGGCGGAACCATGTTGTCTTCCGCGGCCCGGAGGGCAAGGCTCTCTATCGTAGCGATACGCTCTTTTTGTTTTGCCGTAGTTCCCTGGCTTACAATGGCAGCAGGGGTACCAGGAGGAAGTCCCGCTTCGGCAAGCAGACGGCAGATACCTTCAAGCCGTGACAGGCCCATTAAAAAAACGAGGGTATCCCCCGCCGCACACTGCCGGGCCAGATCCTTGTAGTCCTGGTTTTCGCCGCCTGCGCCGTGAGCGGCAATAATATGCAGGCGTGAAGCGATACCCCGGTGGGTAAGGGGAATACCGGCGCTGCCGGGCACGGCAAGGACAGAACTTACACCGGGGACAATCTCCCAGGGAATACCGGCATCAGTTAGACAGAGCGCTTCCTCGCTGCCGCGCCCAAAAAGCAGGGGGTCGCCTCCTTTAAGACGCACAACCTTCAAACCCGCCGCCGCTTTTTTTACAAGAAGTCCATTGATGGCTTCCTGGGGCAGATTGTGGCAGCCGCTTTCCTTACCAACATAAATTTTTTCTGCCCCTTCGGGAATTTTTGCAAGTACCCCAGGCCCCACCAGTTTGTCAAAGACCACAACATCCGCAGAGGACAAAAAGGCCTCCCCCCGGACCGTAAACAAACCTGCATCACCGGGCCCCGCGCCTACAAGGGCGACACTGCCAAGCCGGCCCCTCTGCCGCGCTATTTTGGCTAACAAGCGGAAAGCAAGACGGCAGCCCAAATCTTCGGGAAATGCCGGATCGCCCTGCAGGGTTTCACTGATCATCGAGGTTTCCCCATCGGGACAATAAGCGCCCTTTAACAGGATTCCAGCTTGAGCGGAAACCGGGATTCCGTCTGATTCGACGGCAAAAGCGGCGGCGGGAAACCCGCAGCCCCCGTCCAATACCCGGGTAAAGGTTCTTTCGGCAAGGGCGCGGCGGCGTAAAACCGGAATATCTATTTCCTCTGCAAGCTTCGCCGCTTCGCCGCCTTCCCGTGTGACTACGGCAAGTATGCCCTGTCCTGCTGCCGGCAGCATTTCTTGGGTACTAAAAATACGGCTTGCCCGTTTTTCAAGTCCCAGCCGTTTAAGGCCGGCGACAGCCAGTACCAGTGCGCCATATTCACCAGCGTCAAGTTTTGCAAGCCGGGTGGGCACATTGCCCCGCACAAGAGCACAGCGGGCATCCGGATAGAGGGCGCTTAGCTGTAGTGAACGGCGTTTTGCCGAACAGCCAACCGGTTTTGTCATGTCGAATCCGGCGGCTTCCTCTGGTAAAACCAGGGCATCGCGGGGATCGTCGGCATCGCAGAAAGCGGAGATGACAAGGCCCGAAGGAAGAACCGCGGGCATATCTTTCAGGCTGTGTACGGCCATATCAATACGGCCTGCAAGAAGGGCATCATCAAGCTCCCGGGTAAAGAGACCCTTGCCGCCCGCTTCGTCAAGGGCCCTGTCCGTGACGAGGTCCCCCGAAGTCCGTATCGTAACAATTTCTGTTGTTACCTCGGGATGACAATTGCCAAGAAGTTTCGCGGTTATTTCAGCCTGTACGACGGCAAGACGGCTTTCACGGCTGCCTATTCGTATGGTTGTCACTGTTTTTCAAAGCCTCTCTTATTGTTGCCGCCGCTTTCCGCACCGCACCATGATCATATCCGCCGGAGCTAATGCCCGTTACTATCGTATCATGGATGGCGACAGCCGGAAAGTAGAAGGTCGATTCTTCTTTGCAATCTGCCACAGAAACAGGAATACCCTCTGCGGCGCACTCTTGTGCAACCGCATGGTTCACCCCGCGGTTGTTTGTCGCCGCAATAACAAAAAAGGGCCGACCGCCCTTAATACAATCGCCCGGACAAAAAACGCGGCGCTCGATACTAATTGCACCGGTTCCGTCTGTATGTTCTGCGGCGATTTTTTCAAGTTCTTCATGGAGCTTCTCCGCAATGATCTGTATGCGGCAGTCAAATGCAAGCAGCGTCTGTACCCGCCGCAGGGCAATAGTACCGCCGCCTATAATGAGTATGTTTTTTCCGGCGATGGGAAGAAACAACGGGAAAAAACCTGCACCCCTCTGGGCGCTGCGAGGCTCTGACTCCAGGGCCTTTTTTGTATTCGCTTCTTTTGAATTCTCTTTTTTTACATTCGCTTTTGCATTCGCTATTGATGAAATTACTGCGGCAGCGATGATAAGCAGACCCCCTGCCAGCGCATAACGGGTGGGAAGTTCGCCTAAAAAGATAAACAGCCACAGGGGATTGAACACCGGTTCCAGCTGGGAGATGAGCATCGCGTTAACTGCGGAAAGCCGCCTAATCGCATAAGCGTAGAGCAGCGAGGCGGCGCCAATCTGCACAAGGCCAAGGAACGTTACACGGATAATGTTCGCCGCCGAGAGCATGGGAGGGGCGGTAAAAACAAAGGGAAGGCCGATTACAACGGGAACAAGGTGCGAAAAGAAAAGAGCCAAGACCGGGGAAGCATCTTTAAGAGAGCGCAGAGCAACCATACCAAGAGCAAAACTGATGCCGGCCAGAAGCGCCAGACCGTTACCCAGCAGGCGCCCTGAACCAAGGCTGCCAAAGAAAAAGAGACTTATACCGCAGACAGCAAGTGCAACGGCGAAACACTGGACCCGGCGGATCCGCTCGCCGATAAGAAAACCCGCCATAAGGGCGGCCCATAACGGCGCTGTATGCTGTAAAAGAATCGCGTTAACCGGCGAGGTCATTTTGTTCGCCGTCACGTACAGTATTTTTGTGGCGGCGGAAGCAACTACCGCAACAGTAAAGGCGCTCACGGAAAAAAGCCTTGGCACTTTCCCGGGTTTGGCCTGGCGGGCAAACATAACCCTTCCATGAACCGTCGCCATAAAGGCCGCCGCAATAGCGCTCCGTATACAGGAAATTACCATCGGGTGCCAGTCTATCTGCTTGATAAACAAGCCGCTGGTACTCCAGCACAGCACACAGAGAAACATAGCCATTACCGCGCTTACCATGCTTTAGACTAACACAAAAAATTCAATATCTGCAAGGATTGTTGATTTTAGGCTATTGCAAAAAAATAATAAGTTATATACAATGATAGAATATAAGGACATATGATATGGAAACAATGGAAAAATTGCGAAAAAACGGTATTTTCCTCAATTATGATGATATCATAACCATTTGCAAAAAATATTATATAAATGAGCTTTCGATATTTGGTTCATCAATTCGTGATGATTTTAACCAAAATAGTGATATAGATATTCTTGTATCTTTTAATAATTCAAATATAAATTTATTTGATATAATGGACTTAGAGAATGAGTTTTCAAAGTTACTTAATCGTGAAGTTGATATTGTAGAAAAAGAATCTTTAAAGAATCCAATACGAAAAAATAAAATACTATCAACAAGGGAAATAATATATGCCGCTTAATGAAAACGATTTATCCTATTTGATTGATATTGTAGATTGCATTATGGACATTGATGAATTTACCGGGTCAATATATTATAGTGATTTTGAAAAAGATAAAATGAGAAAACTGGCGGTCGAAAGACAATTGGAAGTTATTGGGCAAGCCGCAAATAAAATTAGCAAAGAAACACAGGATTCAATTCAAAATGTTCCTTGGGGTAATATATTCTTTTATTTCTTCTATACTTTGCAATTTCCTTTAATAATTCCGGCACGGATGTTTTTGATATATTCCATATTCTTTCCGCCAGTATCTCACCATAATCATGGGCTAATCTATTTCTCAATCCGATAATATTGGGGGAAAACCGATTGCCTGCTTTAAAAGATTTGGTCCCGGCGTAAAAATAGCTCTAAATTTATGAAATTTCCTGTTGACATATTGTTATACCTGTGTTATACTATTAACTATGAAGACAGCAATATCTCTTTCGAATGTATTATATGAAAAGGCTGAGGAAACGGCCTCTTACATGGGAATTAAGCGAAGCAAATTATTTGCAATTGCTTTAGAGGAATTTATTATACGGCATAATGGAAATATGATAATCGAAAAAATCAATGAAGTTTATGAAAGGATTGACAAATCAGAATTTGAACCCCATTTAAATGTAATACTTGACTCACAAAGGGATGCGACAAAAAATGACACGTGGTGAATGTATTTCCCGCGGGGAAATCTGGTGGATAGATTACGGCGTTCCATATGGAAGCGAACCTGGATATAAACGACCTGTCTTAGTAATGCAAAATGATCTTTTCAATAACAGTAAAATTAATACAACTGTTGTAATACCATTGACAACAAATCTATTGCTGGCTGATGTACCGGGAAATATTTATATAGATAAAAAAGAATCTAAATTATCAAAGGATTCTGTAATATTATTATCGCAAATAGGTGTTGTTGATAAACAAAGGTTTGTTAAAAAAAATTCAAAAATAAATAAAGACACAATGGAAAACATTGAGAATAGTATTATGTTTATTCTCGGAATAAAAACATTATAAAACTACGGCCCCAACTGCACACATAACGTTCCGACTGTATATGTTTCGGACGCAGTAGCGGCCTGGCCTATGGAATGCTCTGCCTCTCCCGCACAAGCGGATTCTTGAGAGGTTTATTTGACACAGAAAGCGGGGGCGCAGCCACCAACAGCAGACGCACCGGTGCGGCTGCTGTTGGGGTTGTTATACTCTAAACCAATGCCACCGGGGTAGTAGCCGTCGTCGACATAACAGAAATCGGCAGTTCCCCCGGAATCAGGTGAGGCCAACCAGTAGAACATGTTACCACTCGCACCCGCACTGATGAAGTATTTTGTTCGTTTCAAATCTCCACCGCTTCCTGCCGGGTAGTATTCAAGCCGCCCCTGATTCGTACTGGTCTCAGATGCCGTTGAGGATTTTACATTGCTGCCGAACATCTCCCATTCGGTAGGGAGCCAGAGCATATCATTAATCGTGTCCACCCCGCCTTCAGGAATATTTCCCTTAGACACCCTGCGGGACGGCGCCCAGAGGAGACTCGCCGGCACGCCCGCGGCTTTAAGCCCCGTAAGGAAATTGCCGGTAAGGTAGGCCCGCATTTCGCTATCCTTGTAGCCGCCCACGTTGGTCGCGGTGAGGTTCATCAGGTTAAATCCCGGCAGGTTCTGGAACTGGAACACCAGGTGGGGGGGCGGTTCCATTGCCATTTTTGTCTCTGTAGGCGTTGATGCCCACCACGATAAGCCGCAACAATGTACTATTGTTTGCAGAAATCGTGGGGTTTGTGCTAAGGTTTATGTCACCCTGACCCTCAACGAGCGAAAACCCAGTGATCACTTTCGTTAACTTGGTACTATACCGCTTAACCGTCAAACCGGCCAGGTCGATGTAATCGCCCAGGGCTATGGCTCCCAGCTTGAGCGCTGTGCCCGAACCTGTTACCGCCGGGCCTGTCGCAAGGTAGTCGTGGAGCGCGGTAAAGACTTCCGTTACTTTCGCCGCGCTGTTCTCCGTTACATCAATGCCGAATTTGGCGGCGATGCTTGGGGCCGAGGGGTTGGCGAGGGCGATATCGGGTAAGGCGATAATGCCGGGGTCAGAACTTGTTGATTGGCTGCAGCCCGCAAAGGCCAGAGCCGCAATAAGAGCGACAAGCTTTTTCATAATACTCCTTCCTTAATTCACCAAGATAAAAACACTTGCCCTGAAAATGCGAAACATTTTCTTAATTCGGGCCGTTAGGACGCCATTTCCCACGCCATGCCTGGCCGGTGGCGGCTTTGCGCTTATCGGGGGAATGTTTGTTCCCCTCGTGCTTACTTAGTAGCTGGTATCGCTTACGCCGTCTACCTTGAAAGTTCCGCCATTAACAAAGACTTGCGCCCCTGAGCCGCCGCTGAAGAAGTTGCCGGAAATACTGGCTTTGGCAGCCGGGGGGTTCAGGTTGAAGATTCCACCCCACACAAACACGCCGCCGCCGCCGTCGACGCCGTTGTTCGCTGTATTGTTTGTAATAGAACCGCCGTTCATGGTGAAGGTACAACCAGTAGCGACATATACACCGCCGCCGCTGGCAGCCGAATTGTCGGTGATGCTCCCGCCGTTCATGGTGAAGATCCCGCCGCCGCCCTGTACTCCGCCGCCGTAGGCGCTGGCAGTCAGCGTTCCTGTGATAGTCCCGCTTTCCATGACGAATAAACCGCTGCTTATGCGCACAACAGGATCGCCCTTACCGTTACCATCTAATGTTGGTCCCCGAAGGATCAATTTTGCGCTACCGCCTATTTGCCACATAGCAACATCACCGCTTTTGACGAGCGCCCCATCTCCTCTAAGGGAGATATTAACGCCGCTTGCAAGAGTAAAGGAAGGATTAGTACCTGTGGGTGCAATCTGGTGTCCTGTTCCGGTAACGTAAATGACATAATTGCCCGCCACGCTTTGTATGGTTCTGAGATAGATGTCAAGAGCGTCGGGAGCATCGCTTGCGGAAAAATACGCATATTTAACATCGGGGTCGCCACCGCCAAAATCATCCGTATTCTCCGCCAACCCTGGGGGGCCTATGGTTATGGGGACAACATTACTTCCCCCTGCCGTTACGTTTACCGATTGGGGTGCACTTTCGGCATAGAGCATAACACCATACTTAACCTCTACCCATATAGTCCAGTTCCCCGGAACCACCGATACCGAAATTGCACCGACGCCGCCCTGGACAGTCTTTGACAGTATTCCCGGGCCGCTTCCGTGAATGATATAGGTAAGCTGGCTGAGATCCTCCTGCCTCGGCCCCCGATCCTCCTCCGGTCCTCCCTTAGTATAGGTAACAAACTTCCCCCCATCGGGCAGGACCAGGGTAAGGTTGCCCTCTCCGCCGGTGGGGATGGAACACGAGGAAAGTACGAATGTTACCAGTGTGATCGTCAACAAAGTTAACGCCAGCGCCGCTGTCAGCGAGGCGGCGCTTCCAAAAAAGGTACTCTGTTTCTTGTTCATGGTGTCTCTCCTTTATTTTTCATAGTAAAAACTCCCAAAGTTCATATTTATAGCACAAAAAAGCCAATTTGGGTACTAGACTGCAGTCTAGTTCGTCATAAATCGTCATAAATCGTCAGTACCCTTGACATTTCTTTAAGATCCTGTTACATATCCTAGTAAACCTATCGGATTGCCGGTTCAGTAAACAGGATGCTGCCATGGATGTTGATTACAAAGCGCTAAAAAACGGCGGTTTTATGCGCCAAAAACAAAAAAACCGCTTTTCCCTGCGCCTTAAAGTGGTGGGTGGAAACCTTACGGCGGAACAGATCGTTGTTATAGCGGGGGCGGCCAAAAAGTACGGGGACGGACACGTCCACCTGACTTCCCGGCAGGGGGTGGAAATTCCCTTTGTCCGCCTGGAGGATGTGGAAGCGATAAAAACCGAACTTGCGGAAAACGGCGTTTTAACCGGTGTGTGCGGGCCAAGGGTGCGTACCGTCACCGCCTGCCAGGGAGACGCTGTCTGTCCTTCCGGCTGTATTGATACCTATACACTTGCCTGTGAAATTTCCGACAGGTATTTTGGACGGGAACTGCCCCACAAGTTTAAATTCGGCGTTACCGGCTGTGTCAACAACTGCCTTAAAGCCGAAGAAAACGACCTTGGCGTTAAAGGCGCTTATCTTGTTGAATGGAAAAAGGAAACCTGTACCTTCTGCGGTGTATGCCTTAAAGCCTGCCGTGAAGGGGCAATTACCCAGGAAGCAGCGTCTCTTACGCTCAATAAAGATACCTGCAATAACTGCGGCCGCTGCGTAAAGTCCTGCCCCTTCGACGCATGGAAGGGAAGGCCCGGTTATATCCTTTCCTTCGGCGGCACCTTTGGTAATCTTATCGCAAAAGGAGAGGAAGTTTTTCCTGTTATAGAGGACAAAAAAACGCTCTTTCGTGCGGCGGATACCGCACTCGATTTTTTTGAAAAATACGGAAAAGCAGGCGAACGTTTCCGCGCTGCAATAGAACGGGCGGGCTGGGACACTTTTAAAGAAGAGATGCAAAAGGCACTGCCTAAAGACAGGCTTACCATGGATGGGTTCGAAATTGACACAGCTATTGATATTACCGGCCTGGTGTGCCCGGTAACGTTTGTAAAGGCAAAAGCTGTCCTTGATGAAATGGAAACCGGGCAGGTTTTATCGATCCGCATGAACGACGGCGAGCCGGTACGGAATGTTCCCCGCAGTCTTAAAGACGAGGGGCATCAAATTCTAAAACTTACCGGGAACAACGATGGTACCTATAACCTTATTGTCCGCAAAGAGGAGGAACCGTGAAACTAACGGTATCGGGAAAAGAGAAGGAATACGAGAATGGAATTACGGTGACCGAACTTATCCGGCTTGAAAAAGTGGAAACGCCGGAATACGTTACCGTTTCGCTTGGTGATGAATTTGTCAAAACCGCGGAACTCGACAGCACCGTTTTGCATGACGGCGATGTGGTGGAGTTTTTGTATTTTATGGGGGGCGGTCTTTGAGCTTTACCGACGAACAATTAGAACGGTATTCGCGCCACATTCTTTTAAAAGAAGTCGGCACAAAGGGGCAGAAAAAACTGCTGGAATCCCGTGTGCTGATTATCGGCGCGGGCGGCCTTGGCGCACCGGCGGCGCTCTATCTTGCCGCAGCCGGGGTGGGAAAAATCGGCATTGCCGATGCGGATGCGGTTGATTTGTCAAATCTCCAGCGACAGGTAATTCATTCGACACCCGATGTGAATAAGCCAAAAGTGCTGTCGGCTAAAGAAAAGATGACGGCGATAAATCCCGATATTGAAGTAACCACGTATCAAACGTTTGTTTCGGCGGCGAATATTCTTGATTTAATTTCCGGCTATGATTTTATTATCGATGGTACGGATAATTTCCCCGCCAAGTTTTTAATTAACGACGCCTGCGTAATTGCAAAAAAACCCTTTTCCCACGCGGGGATTATCCGTTTTCAGGGTCAGCTTATGACCTATGTGCCGGGTAGAGGGCCGTGTTACCGCTGTGTGTTTCAAAATCCGCCGCCGCCGGAGGCAGTACCAACGTGCAGGCAGGCGGGAGTAATAGGAGCGATGGGCGGTATCATCGGTTCGTTACAGGCCATGGAAACAGTAAAATACATCATCGGCAAAGGCGATTTGCTTACCGGCTCGCTGCTTACCTACAACGCCCTTACCATGGAGTTCCGCAAAATCCGCCTTCCCCGCCGGGATTCCTGTGCCGTCTGCGGAAATACCCCTGCGATTTTGGAACCCTTCGATTACGAAGAGGCAGTCTGCGATCTGCCGACAGGGTAAAGGTATGACTGTTTTTTTGAAAAAAACGGATTACGACAGAATTACCGCCCACGCCAGGGCGGGTCTTCCCAACGAAGCCTGCGGCTTAATCGCGGGCAAAACAGAAGGAGATCAAACCATTATTGAAAAGGTGTATCTCCTTGCCAATGTTGATAAAAGTCCCGAACATTTTTCGATTGACCCAAAAGAACAATTAACGGCAGTGCGGGATATGCGGACCCTTGGTTTTGTTCCCCTTGGCAATTTTCATTCGCATCCGTCAACGCCGGCCCGCCTCTCTAAAGAAGATATACGTCTGGCGTTTGATCCAAAAGCCCTTTACCTGGTCGTGTCCCTTGCCAAAGAAACGGCTGTTTTAAAAGCTTTCTCCGTCGAGCATGGCACAACCAGGGATCTGCCCCTGGAACTTGTCTAAAGTTTATATTTCTCCATCTATGGCGCAGTAGGGTAAATCAAACGAGAGAATATCCGGATATTTGATGCCCGTGCCGGTGTTAAGCAGTACCGCCGTTTCCTCCGGTTTAATCCAGTTTTCGGCCCGCAGTTTTTTTAACCCCGCAAAAACCGCCGCTCCCTCGGGGCAGACAAAACAACCCTCGGCCGCAGCCAGTTCCCGGAGGGCATCGAGAATTTCTCTGTCTTCTACTGCGACAGCGCAACCCCCTGTTTTATAGAGCGCCTCCAGCACCAGAAAATCTCCCAGGGCTTTGGGCACGTTGATGCCAAAGGCCACTGTTTTTGAATTGGGAAAAAAATCACTTACCGGCGCTTTTTTCTTGTAAGCTTCCACAATGGGAGCGCAGCCGGCCGCCTGTACCGCCACCATCCGGGGCAGCTTTTCTCCTATCCAGCCCAGTTCCTGCATTTCCTTCAATGCCTTGTAAATGCCAATGATTCCCACACCGCCGCCGGTGGGGTAGGCAATGACATCCGGCACCTGCCAGCCAAGCTGCTCCACAATTTCATAACCCATGGTTTTTTTACCTTCGATACGGTAGGGTTCCTTTAATGTACTTGCATCGTACCAGCGGCGGGCCGGAATGGACCTGGCCAGTATTTTACCGCAGTCGCTGATAAGGCCCTTAACCAGGTATACCTGCGCGCCCACAGCGGCGCATTCGTTTCGTGTAATGTATGGGGCATCTTCCGGCATAAGGATAAACGCAGTAATGCCCGCCCTGGCGGCATACATGGACCAGGCCGCTCCGGCGTTTCCGTTGGTGGGCATTGCCACCTCTTTGACGCCCAGTTCCTTTGCCCGGGATATTCCCACCGCCGCGCCCCGGGCCTTAAAGGTGCCCGTGGGTATAAGCCCCTCATCCTTTAGGTACAAAGCGCCAAAACCATATTGGGCCGCCGTTCTTGAAAGCGGGATAAGCGGCGTAAAACCTTCCCCCAAGGAGACAATGTTTGCCTCGTCTTCTACGGGCAAAAGTTCCGCATAACGCCAGAGGTTTGGCGGGCGGCCCGCTATGGTGTTACTATTCACGGCCCTCCCCGCCCCTTTTAGATCATATTCGGCAAGGAGCGGCGATCCGCATTCACACAGATGCTGGACCTTCCGGTGATCATAATGCTTTTTGCATTTGGGGCAGACAAGGCCGTGAATATAACTTTTCATTTTACCACACCGCGCTCAACTACTACCGATTCAGGATCAACGCTGCCGCCGTATACCGGAAGCAGCGTCGCGTTGTAATCATCATGGAAGAACGTGTCTCCCAACTGGGAACTAATTTCGTTGTTCAGCCAGTCCAGAAGAACCTTGTTACCCTTCCTCACCGCAGGGGCAATGGTATCAAGGCTGCCGATGGAACCGATACCCGCGGTAAAGCCGGGATTCTGAATGGCCCAGGCAAAGAGCAGGGTATTGTCCTGCGAAAGGGCATCGCCCCGGCCGTCTTTCAGCGCTGCAAAGGCTTCGGAAATCTGGTCGAACTTTACCAGCTCAATTTCAGGATGTTTCTCGGTAAAATAGGTTTCCGCCGTGGTTCCCTTGATAATAAGCAGTTTTTTTCCCTGCAGCTGGGAAACATCGGTGATGGCCGCGGATGTGGGGGAAACAACACCCAAAGACACCTTCATGTAGGGCAGGGCAAAATCGACCACCTCGGCCCGGGCGGGGGTTACCGTAAAGTTGGCAAGGATAATATCAACCTTGTCGGACTCCAGATGTTCCACCCTGCTCGCCGGTTCCACCGTTACAAAGTCGATGGCGTTTTCATCGCCCAAAAGATCTTTGGCGATGCGGTGGGCAAAGTATACGTCATACCCCTGAAACACGCCGTTTTCATCAACATATCCAAAGGGATGTTTGTCGGCAAAAACACCAATACGGATCTTCCCGGCCTGTTTAATTTTATCAAGCTCGTTCGCCGCTTCTTTTTTTCCGCCGGTACAGGCGGAAACCATCACCATTAATGCCAGTGCGGCAATCGTCACTAGGATGCCGCGGTTTCCACTAAAGTTGAAACCCATCAGTTTTTTCATACGCTGTCCTCCTTAGACTGAATCTTATTCAAACTGAAAAATATTTAAAAACCGGCAGCCCCGTTCCGTTTTAGGCCTGGCAAAAAAATCTTCGGGCGGTGTTTCCTCGATGATTTCTCCTCCATCCATAAAAACGATCTGGTCTGCGGCGGCTTTTGCAAACTGCATCTCGTGGGTAACGATGATCATCGTCATCCCGCTTTGTACCAAGCCCAGCATAACGTCTAACACTTCCCGCACCATCTCCGGATCCAGAGCGGCGGTAATTTCGTCAAAGAGCATTAATTCCGGTTCCATTACCAGGGCCCGGATTATGGCGGCCCGCTGTTTTTGTCCGCCCGAAAGCTGCCGGGGAAACGCACCCCGTTTGTCATAGAGACCCACCCGGTCCAAGAGGGCCTTTGCGGCCTCTTCCGCTTCAGCGCGCTGCCGCTTTTGTACTTTAAGGGGCCCCAAGAGAATGTTATCCAACACCGTCATGTGCGGAAAAAGTTCATAACTTTGAAACACCATGCCGATTTTCTGGCGTATGAGCCGCCAGTCGGTCCCCTCCCCGCTTATCACCCTGCCGTCCAGTTTGATTTCGCCGGCCTGTATTCCCTCAAGTCCGTTGATGCAGCGCAGGAGGGTGCTCTTTCCGCAGCCCGACGGCCCCAAAACAACCAGGGCTTCGTGTTTGGTAACTTTTAAGGAAACATCCTTTAATGCGGGAACACCATCATATTCTTTGCGGAGGCGGGAAATCTCCAACAATACTTCGGGGTTTTTATTCAGCTTTGCCATCGTTTTTCCAGGAATTTTGATAGATGGGATATGGGCATGCAGAGCATAAAATATAAAAGAAAGATAAATCCATATACCCAAAAAGGTGCGGAGGGGTTTTTTAGAAAATTTGATTCTATGATCTGCTGGCCTATTTTGAGTACTTCGACCACGCCAATGAGCACCACCAGTGAAGTTGTTTTTATCATCCTTGTGGCAAGGTTAATGGCCCCCGGCACCAGACGCCGTACCGCCTGGGGGACGACGATGTAAAAGTAAAGCTGCGCCTCCGAAAGCCCCAGAGCATGGCCGCTTTCGAACTGGTGTTTATTCAGGCTTGTAACAGCGCCCCGCACGATATCTCCCATTTCGGCGGTTCCCCAAAGGGTAAATACCAAAATCGCCGCCGCCGCACCGGACAGATTGATATGCAGGTTACGGGACAAGCCGAAATAAAAAATAAAAAGCCACACCAGTACGGGAATGATCCGCATGATTTCAAGGTAACACCGGCAAAGCAGAGACAGCGCCCGGTTCCGCCGGGTCATCACAATGCCCACAAGAACGCCAAAAACCATGGAAAGTCCCACCGATGTAAACGCAATACGGGCGGTAACCAGCAGCCCTAAAAAAAGGCGCTGCATGGTAATACCCTGTACCAAAACGCTAATTCCCAAATCCTGCATACCGCAGCCTCCTTTCGGTAAACCGCAGCAGCCCCGAAAGGGGAAGCAGCAGAATAAGGTAACTGAGTACCAGGAGGGCCAGGGATTCGTTGGTCTTGTAGTAGAGGCCGATAAGATCCTTTGCCAAAGACATTAGATCCGCCAGGGCGACTATGCTAACCAGGCTGGTTTCCTTCAATAAAAAGATTACATTTGCCCCCAGGGAAGGAATTGCCACCGCCAGCGCCTGGGGTAGAATGACATAAACAACAAGCTGGGGCCGCGAAAGACCAATGGAAAGCCCCGCCTCGATTTGCCCCTTGCCGATAGCCTCAAGGCCGCCTCGAAAGGACTCTGCCATATAACTTCCGCCCAGAAACGACAGGCCTATCACCGCGCAGGTAAAGGATTCCAGATGGATGCCCACCCTGGGCAGGCCGAAAAAGAGAAAAAAGAGCTGGATCACAAGGGGCGTATTCCGGGAAAGCTCAATATAAGCGCCGGTAAACTGTCCCAGGAGGGGAACGCGGTAATACCGGACAATGGCGCAAAAAAGGCCGATTAAGAGAGAGAAAACCACCCCCAAAAGGCAAAGCCTAAGTACCAGACCCATTGCCTGTATATAGAGGGGAATAACCTTTACTATAAAAACTCCATCCATTTTAATTCCTAGTATTTCGATAGGGATACCATACTATTTTTACCAATACTATGTCAAGGGAAAAAGATGTTTTTTCATAAAAATAAAGAAAAAATGATAATTTGCAGGAATCATGGGTGAATGAGGAAAAAAACAACCCCTCATTCAGCATGAGGGGTGAAAAAACCACGGATTAGCGGATCAACGGTTCCGGCAGATCTGCCGGAACCGCCGGATCCAAGGGATCCGAATTATGTCAGCTGCTTATTTTGGCAGAAAGGCTACATTGATTCCCGAATAATCGTTCTCTATTTTTAGAGAATCAAAGATTTGGGAAATTTGCCCCCGGTGGTGGGTATTGTGCACCACCAGTTGATGCAGCATAAACGACAGCGGCACACTGGGAGGATTCCCGCCATACCATTCAATTTTTAACGGCAGAGAAAGGTCCGCATCACTCAGTGCTTCGGCCAGGGCGATATATGCGGCGTCGGCGGTATCCAGGGCGGAACCAAGCTCCTTCCACTGGGCTTCGCTCAGCTGCCCTTCGGGCGGCCGGGAAAAGTTTTCCAGCGGGGCAAGGGCCTTAAGGGCCGCCGCATTACTTCCCAACACCCCCTTGTACATACCCAGGAAAAAATAGGTCCCGCCAATAACATGGCGGACCAGACCCGAAAGGCTGCCGTAGTAGCTGCCCCGGTCTTTTTCCCGTTCATCGTTGGTCATCTTCCCAAGGATATCGTAAACGGCCTTGTTTCCCGCCTGATTGTATTTGGCGTACATTACAAACGTTTCTTTCATCTTTTGCTCCTTACTATCCAAGTATAGCGGATGCCTGCTCTTAACGCAATCAGAAAGTAAACGTATGGAAAAACTGCGCAAATATGCGGATTTGCATGATGACAAACGAAAATATCTGGGCGCTATTGCGGGGTTGGTTTTCGGCAATAGCGAGAAAACATACGCCTTAAAAAAAGGCTGTCCGGTAAATCCGGACAGCCTTTTTTATCGGCACATGTTTACACGTTTACTTCAAATACAATTCCCTGGGGACGTACTTGGTATGGAGCAGGTCGTGGGCTTTGTGGCCGTTAGGCTCGCCGAGGAATTCCTTGTACACCTGGGTAATAAAGGGATTCTGATGCGAACACCGTTGGGCGGATAACTCGTCATCCTTGTAGATTCCGGCCATGCGCTGGCTGCGGACTTCATCGGTACAGCCATAGGGCTGGCCGCCGCCGCCTATACAGCCGCCGCGGCAGGCCATGACTTCCACAAAGTGGTAAGGCACTTCCTTGCCTGCATCCCGGGCCGCACGGATTTTATCCAGCACCGCGGCAATGTTCCCCATCTGGTGGGCCACGGCAATGCGTATCTTCGTCCCGTTCTGGAAGTCCACTTCCGCTTCTTTAACGCCATCAAGGCCCCGGACGGGTTTAAAGTTTACATCCCCCAGATCTTTTTTGGTCACCAGGAAATACGCCGAACGCACCGCCGCTTCCATAACGCCGCCGGTAGCGCCGAAGATTGTACCTGCGCCGGTGTAGGGTCCCAGGGGATTATCAGCGTCTTCTTCCGGCAGGGCCATGATGTCGATACCGGCCTGCTTGATCATCCGGGCCAGTTCCCGGGTAGTAATGGAAATATCCACGTCATAACCATGTTTGGCGCTCTTCATGTCGTCGTTGCGGTGGGCCTCCCACTTTTTCGCCGTACAGGGCATAACCGACACGGAGTATACCTTTTCGGGGTCTATCCCCGCCTTGTCTGCCCAGTATGCCTTGATCATCGCCCCCATCATCTGCTGGGGGGATTTTGCCGTGGAAAAGTTGGGAATCATATCGGCATAGTATTTTTCCATATAATCGACCCAGGCGGGGCAGCAGCTTGTGATAAGGGGAATATCCTTGGAACCTTCGGTAAGACGCTTCACCAGCTCGGTACCCTCTTCCATGATCGTCAGGTCTGCGGAAAAGTTGGTGTCAAACACGGTGTTAAAGCCGATCCTTCGCAGGGCGGCGTAAATCTTTTTGGTAGCGATGGTTCCCGGCGCATAGCCGAATTCTTCTGCTATGGCAACCCGTACCGCCGGAGCAATCTGCACCACGCTGTGTTTGTCCGGGTTGTGCAGGGCCGCCCAAACCTTTATCGTATCATCCCGTTCGTAAATTGCACCAACCGGGCAGTGGGCCGCGCACTGGCCGCACTTGATGCAGGGGCTTTCCCCCAGCGGTACATCGGCCGCACTGGCAATCCGTCCCTTGATCCCCCGGCCCAGGAATTCCAGGGCCCAGACATTCTGCATTTCCTGGCAGACCTTAACACAGCGTCCGCAGCGTATACACTTTTCCGGGTTCAGCACAATGGCCGGATTGGAATCGTCAAGGGGAAGGCCGCTGAGTACCTTCCGGTAGGGCGATTCCCGGATCCCAAATTCCGCCGCCAGTTCCTGCAGTTCGCAGTTCCCATTCCGGGGACACTGGAGGCAGTCGTTGGGGTGGTTGGAAAGGATCAGCTCCAGCACGGTCCGCCGGGTAGCGATAATCTCTGCATCGTGGGTAATAATTTCTTTCCCTTCCAGGCTGCCATCCACCGGCGTAGTACAGGCCCGGATCATCCGGGGACTGCCCGCCATGCGGACTATACAGATACCGCAGGACGCCCAGGGCGGAAGGTCGGGATTAAAACACAGGGTAGGAATTTTAACGTTCACCTTTTTGGCCGCTTCAAGGATCATCGTCCCTTCTTCAACCTGAACAGGAATACCGTTTATCTTAAAGTTAATCATGTCATTACCTCCTAAAACTTTTTTGCAGCAAAACTCCAACGCCAAGGGCGTTAGCCCTTGGCGACTTAGGCCTTTAAGACCGCACCGAATTTACAGGTCTTGAGACACTCGCCGCACTTAAGGCAGGCGCCCTGATCAATCACATAGGGAGGCCGCTTCTTGTCCGGGAACTTCGCCGGGTCTGCCGCTGCGATACAGTTACCGGGACACTTCTTGGCGCAGGCTCCACAGCCGATACACTTTGCCTCATCAATAGTAAAGCGCACCAGATTTTTGCATTTGCCGGAGCGGCACTTTTTGCCATTGATGTGTTCCAGATACTCTTCCCGGAAATTCTTAACCGTGGAAAGGGTCGGATTCGGCGCCGTCTGGCCCAGGGCACAGAGGCTTGCCTTGGCCATGGCCTTGCCGATGGATTCAAGTTTTTCCAGATCCGATTCTTCGCCGTTACCTTTGGCGATTTTTTCCAGGATGTTGAGCATCTGGGTGGTGCCGATACGGCAGGGCGAACACTTGCCGCAGCTTTCGTCTACACAGAAGTCCATGTAGAACCGGGCCACGTCCACCACGCAGTCGTCCTCGTCCATGACGATCATACCGCCAGACCCCATCATGGATCCGTTGGCGGTAAGGGTTTCAAAGTCGATGGGCAGGTCCAGGGATTTATCGGTAAGGATGCCGCCGGAAGGTCCGCCGGTCTGGACACCCTTGAACTTTTTGCCGTCCTTGATGCCGCCGCCAATCTCGAAAATAATTTCCCGCAGGGTGGTCCCCATGGGCACTTCCACAAGGCCCGAATTCTTTACCTTGCCGGTAAGGGCAAATACCTTGGTGCCCTTGGATTTTTCCGTACCCAGTTTGGCAAGCCACGCGCCGCCCTTGGCGGTGATTACCGGAATATTGGCCAGAGTCTCCACATTGTTAATAATCGTGGGCTGTTGCCACAGTCCCTTGTTTGCCGGGAACGGCGGCTTGGGCACCGGCATACCCCGGTTCCCTTCTACCGATTTAATAAGCGCCGTTTCCTCGCCGCAGACAAACGCTCCCGCGCCAAGGCGTATCTCGATATCAAAATCAAAGCCCGAACCCAGAATGTTCTTGCCCAAAAGGCCGTAGTCCTCTGCCTGTTTCAGGGCAATTTTTAGCCGTTCAATGGCCAGGGGATACTCGGCCCGGATGTATACAAAACCCTGGTGGGCGCCGATAGCTTTACCGGCGGTGATCATACCTTCTATAACCGAGTGGGGGTCGCCCTCAATGGTGGACCGGTCCATGTAGGCGCCGGGGTCACCTTCGTCGGCATTACAGATAACGTACTTGGTATCCCCCTGGGCCTTACGGGCCAAATCCCACTTAAGCCAGGTGGGAAAGCCCGCACCGCCCCGTCCCCGCAGTCCGGAGGCCTTCATTTCCTCAATGGTTTGTTCCTGGGTCCATTGGAAAAGGACTTTTTCCAGGCCGCTGTACCCTTCCCGGGCTATGTATTCGTCGATATTTTCCGGATCGATAACGCCGCAGTTACGGAGTACCACCCGGACCTGTTTCTGATAAAACTGGATGTCCTCAACGGCGGTTGACTTTTTCGCCGTATCGTCTTCCTTATACAAGAGCCGTTTGACTTCACGGCCCTTTACTATCTGTTCGGCAATGATCTCTTTGGCGTCTTCGGGTTTAACATCCACATAAAAGGATTCTTCCGGAAGCACCTTGACAATGGGCCCCCGTTCACAAAAACCGAAACAGCCGGTCTGAACGATCTGGACTTCGCCGGTCACATTGTGGGCCGCCGCTTCCTTGAGCAGCTCTTCGTAGATTTCCCGTCCTTTGTTCGATTCGCAGGCCGTACCGCCGCAGCAAAGGATAAAATGGTTAAATGCCATGGTTTTCTCCTATTTAAGAATATCCGCCGCAGGCTTGTTGAGGATATGATTCTCCACAAGTTCATGGCCCTGAATATGTTTTTGCACGATCTCTTTGGCGACCGAAGCATCCACATTACCGTAAATTACGCCGGGCATACCGGGAGCAATAACTTCCACCGTAGGCTCGGAATGGCAAAGCCCCATGCAGCCGGTCTGGCGTACCAGCACCTGATCTACAAGCTTGTTCTCGTCCAGGGCATTGATAAAGGCATCAAGCGTTACCTTGGCCCCGGCAGCGATACCGCAGGTACCCATACCAACGATAACCTGAATCTCCTTACCCTCGGCCTCACGCCGCTGAATGTCCGTCTTCTTTGTTTCCCTGAGCTTACGAAGCTCTTCCAATGTCATTGCCATAATTCTTGCTCCTCAAATTTATTCGTCTTCCAGCGATCGAAGGTACTTGCCCAGCAACGCCAGAGAAGAAACATCCTCCAAACCGCCCAGAACTTCTTCCAGCTCTGTTTTCTTTACCTCGTAATCCAAATCCCCGCCACCCTGCCGTTTCCGTTTAAGGACGATCTCTGCGGGGCCGCTAAAAAGCATCACCGTCCGGAAAAGACCCGGTATATCCCCCACCGGCGGCGTATCCACATTTGCCAGGTCAAACCAGGCTTCCACGACGGTTCCGGCATTCCCCCCGGCAGCACTTCCGGTAACACTTCCGGTGCCTGGACTAGCCGCAGAATCTTTCGACCCCCGGACTGCACATTCTCCGGCCTTAACCGTGCTTATTTTCCAGCCGCCGCCGGACTGGAGGGCAGTCTGGATCAGGAAGGGGATGCCCAGCCCCACCTTTCTTCCCGGATGTTTAACCCCGTCGGTAACAAAGGGATCCATGGCCCGGTCCAGTTCGGCGCCGGTCATTCCCTTGCCGTTGTCCCTGGCAATAAAGCGGAATTCCGCCTTTGACGGAACGCCGCCCGCCTGGCGAACTGGTCCGCCCGCCTTTGACGGAACGTCGCCCGCCTGGCGGGCCGGGCCGGGTGAAATTTCCTCAATGGCCAGTTCCACCAGATCCGCCCCCGATTCGGCGCAATTTTGGGTTATGTCCGCCGCCAAATCGGTTAAACTAAAATGCACGTAAACCTCTGATTGCGTTACGGTTTCATTCCGCTTAGTTCCGGTACTTCGCGATGATTTCCGGCAGCATATCCTTGGTGAGTTTACCGTAAGTGTCGGGGCCGACTACCATTACCGGAGCCAGGCCGCAGCAGCCGACACAGCGCACCGGGTCTATGGAGAAAAGGCCGTCTTCGGTAACGCCGCCTTCGCCTATGCCCAAAAGGCTCCGGGCTTCTTCAATAAGGTCCTGGCCGCCTTTAAGGTAACAGGCGGTACCAAGGCACACGGAAATTTTGTTTTTCCCCGGTTTGGTGGTTTTGAAAAAGTGGTAAAAGGTAATTACCCCGTAGATCCGGGCCAGCGGGATGCCGGTTAAAATGGAGAGTTTTTCCGCCGCAGGCCGGGAAATAAAACCGAAAGTTTCCTGGGTCTTGTGCAGGATCATAATAAGACTGCCGGGTTTAACCTTCCATTCGTCTATAAAAGCCACTAATTCTGCGGGAAATGTAATTTCTTCCTTGGTTGCCGTTTGAGCCATGAAAAACCCCCAAAAGAGATATGAGTATACAAGACAGTATAAGCCCGTTTTTTTGTTTTGACAATAGAAATCTGCGGTTTTTAAATAAACACTACTTAAATAATGGTGTTTTTCCCTCAAGAAAATCTTCCAGACCGCAATTAGAGCTTCCCACTACCAGGCTTAATGCATGAGGATAACGTTTTTGAAAATCCATACCACCGCCGGGATGTTTAATCCGGCCGCTTTTTACCTCAATGGCACTTAAACGAGGGCCTTTTTCCACCACAAAATCAACTTCCTTGTCTCTGTCCCGCCACCAGTAGACTTCAAAGCCCTCTTCCTTACCACGGGCCAAAAGACAGGCCCCCACAGCGCTTTCTGTCAAATGTCCCCGGGCATCGGGACTTTCCAGGAGCCGGCGGCGGGAGGCTCCTTCTGCCCAGACCATCAAAGAAGTGTCAAAAACCATAAAACGGGGCGAACTTTGGCGGACCTTTAATTTGTTGGATTGATACTTTGGAAGACCGCACAGTATATTTGCCCGGCCCAGCAATTCCAGATAATGGGCAATGGTTACGGTATTTCCTGCATCGTGGAGCTGCCCCAGGATCTTGGTATAGGACAATTCCTGGGCGGAATAACCCGCTCCCAGGGTAAAGAGGGCCCTTAGCAGGGCGGGTTTGCGGACTTCTTCCATTAAAAGTACATCCTGGGAGATTACCGGTTCCACAATGGACGAGCCAATATAAGCGGCCCACCGTTCTTCATCGTTCTTTAAGGCCGCCGCTCCTGGATACCCGCCAAAAAACAAAAAATCCTCCAGGCGGTACTTAAAAGCCGCTTTACATTCCCCGTAATTCCAGTGGGGTGAATGGAGTACCTCAAAACGCCCTGCCAGAGATTCCGTAAGGCCCTTATGGATAAGCAGGGAAGAAGACCCCAAAAGAATCACCTTGAGGGGGATTTTTTTACGGGTGTCTTCGTCCCAAAGCAGCTTTACCATGGCCGACCACTGGGGTATTTTCTGGATTTCATCTATGGCAAGAATAACTTCCTTTTTTGTTTCCCGGTACATCATCCGGGCCTGTTCCCACTCATTGCGTATCCATTCGGGGGAAGAAAAAACCGGGTCATCGGCGCTGACAAAACGATGCTGTACGGAAAGTGATTCAAGAGCCTGCAGTACCGCCGTAGTTTTGCCCGTCTGCCGGGGCCCGGAAACTATCTGAATAAAGCGGCGTTTTTCTTCCAGGCGGATTTTTATCTGTCCAACCAGCTTCCTGACAAACATAGGACCCCCAGACATTTTACTTATCATACTTTACAATTTACTCAGTATAGTGAGTAAAATGTAAAGTATAGTAAGTAAAATACTCAATACACCTTGTACTTGTCAAGCATCATTTGACTATGGTTTTTTCGGCTTAGGCAACAAAGGCCTGTTTAAGAAAACTTAAGTCCAGTTCGGGGTATACCGGGTAGCGATCCAGCAGCTTTTTTACCCGGTCCAGGGCTTCGGTCTTTGCCGCTTCCGCTATGGTATATTTTGCCCTGCTCTTTTTGGCCGGATCTTTGGGGTCCGCAGCGGGGGAGGTATTTTTAAGGACCAGGGCGATAATGGAAGCAAGTTCTTCCATTTCCGCCTTGCCCATGCCCAGGGTGGTAACCGCAGCGGTACCAATCCGCAGGCCAGAGGTATACCAGGGGCCGTTGGGATCGCCGGGCAGACTGTTCCGGTTAAGGGTGATATGGCATTCATGGAGGGCGCTTTCTGCCTGGCGCCCGGTTAGGCGGCCTTCGGGTTTATCCAGCATAGTTACATTCACCAAAATAAGGTGATTGTCGGTACCGCCGGTAAGCACGGTCAGGCCGTTTTTTATACAGCCCTCTGCCAGGGAGCGGCAGTTTTCTACGATATGCCCCGCATAATCCTGGAATTCCGGGCGCAGGGCTTCCTTAAACGCCACCGCCTTGGCGGCGATAACGTGAGGCAGGGGGCCGCCCATGGTAAGGGGACAGCCCTTGTCCAGGGCGTCGGCAAATTCTTTTTTTGCCAGTACCAGCCCCGCCCGGGGACCCCGGAGGGTTTTATGGGTGGTGGTGGTTACCACATGGGCATGGGGCACCGGGTCGTAGTCGCCGGTAAAAACCTTTCCCGCCACAAGGCCCGCAAAATGGGCCATGTCTACCATAAATACCGAACCTGCTTTGTCGGCAATTTCCCGCATCCGTTTAAAGTTGATCTTCCGGGGATAGGCGGAATAACCGGCCAGGAGGATCAGCGGCCGTATTTCCAGGGCCTGTTTTTCAATGGCTTCGTAGTCCAACATTCCTGTTTCGGGGGAAACCGAATAACTGTAAACATCAAACATACGGCCGGAAAGATTGTACCGGTAGCCGTGGGTCAGGTGGCCCCCGGAATAGTAGTCCTGCCCCAGAAGTTTCTGGTTACCCAGCTTTTGTTTTAATTCCTTCCACTGGCTGACGGAAAGTTTATACAGATTTGTTTCGCGCCATTCTTCCAGGGCGGGATTTTCTATTTTTGTGGTCAGGATAGCCCAGTAAGCCAGGACATTGGCATCGGCCCCGCAGTGGGGCTGGACATTGGCATAGTCGGCGCCGAACAAGGTACGGGCTTCCGCAGCGGCTTCCGCTTCTACCGCATCAACATTTTCGTTCCCCGCATAAAAACGGTGGCCCGGCATACCTTCGGCATATTTGTCGGTAAAAAGATTCCCCATGGCAAACTGTACCGCCATGGAACAATAATTTTCGCTGGCAATAAGTTTTACCCTATGGCGCTGATTTTCCAGTTCTTTAACAATAGAGGCAGCGATCTCCGGGGCCACCGCTGCGGTTTCCGTAAGGCAACAAAGGTATGCCAGAAAGGCAGTGTTAACCGCTTCATTTTTTACAGAAGCCAAGTATTCGGTAACGGGATTCTTCATAACTTTAGTATACCAGAAAAACGGCGCTTACATCAATCTCAACTAGACCGCAGACGGAACTTAATGGTCCGCCCGCCGGGCAAAAAAACTGCCCAGGGTTTGTACCACCGTTACAAGGACAATAAGAATGATTACGGTGATCACCGTAATGTCCGTCTGGTAACGCTGGTATCCGTACCGAATGGCAAAGTCTCCCAGGCCTCCGCCGCCCACGGCGCCTGCCATGGCGGTAAGGCCGATAAGGCTGATAAGGGTAATTGTTACTCCCCGGATAATTCCCGGTACGCTTTCTTTTAGGTATACCCTAAAGATAATGCCCAGGGGACTCGTTCCCATGGCCTGTGCCGCCTCAATGGAACCCTTGTCTATTTCTGCCAGAGCGCTTTCCAGCTGACGGGAAAAGAACGGAGCAGTCCCAAAGATAAGCGGCGGTATAGCGCCCTTAACCCCAATGGCTGTTCCGGCAAGAATCCTGGTTATGGGAATAAGCAGGGCAATAAGAATAATAAACGGAACAGAACGGAAAAAGTTGATGATCTTGTCCAGCACGGTCCAAAGGGGAATGTTTACCAGTATGCCGCCCTGTTTTGTTACCGTAAGGAACAGCGCAAAAATCATTCCGGCGATAAACGAAACAAGTCCCGCAGCCGCCGTCATGTAGAGGGTTTCGCCGCAGCTCCGCAGAAGTTCGGGCATACGGGCCATTACATTGGGCATAATTGCCCGCAGGAATTCAGTCAAACTTTCCCTCCTTAAGGATCTCCAGCTTTACGCCTTTTTCGGCAAACCATTTCATGGTACTTTTTAGCGCCGCTTCTTCCCCTTCCATAATAATGATAAGCCCCCCTATGGGAGTGTTCTGGATAATATCCAGGTCCCCAAAGATAATGTTAAGTTTTACGTTAAATTGTATGGATGCGGTGGATATAAGGGCATCCACGGTATTGCGGCCCTGGTAACTAAAGTGGGCCAGGATTTGATTCCTGTGTAACGCAATTACCGGCGAAGTTTCTTCCAGTAAATTATAAATTTTGTACAGGTGGGAAGTGGCGGCAACAAAATCCCGGGTAATACTTTTTTGGGGATTGGAAAAAATGTCGAACACCGGCCCCTGTTCTACAATCTCCCCCTTATCCATTACCGCCGCATGGGAACAGATACTTTTAATTACCTGCATCTCGTGGGTAATGATCACAATGGTAATGCCCAGTTTTTTGTTAAGTTCCTTGAGGAGCGCCAGGATAGACCGGGTGGTTTGGGGGTCCAGCGCGCTGGTTGCTTCGTCGCAAAGCAGCACCGTGGGGTTTGATGCCAGCGCCCGGGCAATGCCCACCCGCTGTTTTTGTCCGCCCGAAAGCTGGGAAGGGTAAGCGTGTTCCTTGTCGGAAAGACCTACCAGGTCCAGGAGTTCCTTTACCCGGTTTCGAATAGCCTCTTTTTTTAATCCCGTATACTTAAGGGAAAAAGCTACATTATCCCCCACGGTACGGGAACGGAACAGGTTAAAATGCTGGAAGATCATGCCGGTTTTTTTCCGGGCCCGCCGGAGTTCCCGTTCGGGGAGTTTCATTAAATCTTCACCATCCACCAGCACCTGCCCCCGGCCGGGCCGTTCCAGGAGATTAATACAGCGCACCAGGGTACTTTTGCCTGCGCCGGAAAAACCGATAACCCCGAAGATGTCTCCTTCGTTTATGGCAAGGCTTACATTTTTTACCGCATGAACGGTATGGGGTTTGCCGTCCGAAGAGGCATTTTTAGGAATAAAAAAAATTTTATCTACATTGATAAGTTGTATCATGCCGGTTACAACGGCAGCCGCACGCCGATATTGTGTTCCAGGGCACGGTCAAAGAGCAGCCGCAGGACAAACATATCTTCCACCGCCATGCCAAAGTTATTCCCAATGATAAGTTCCTCCGGCTTTTCCCGGCCCGCCGCCTTGCCGGCGGCCACTTCGCCGGTTTCGGCGTGGATGGGCGGATGTCCAAAGGGATAAAAACCGTAGGCGGTAAACTGTTCCACCTGTTCCCGGCTGTCCACAATGTACTTGTCCGCCCGTTTAAAAATAGCATCCTCATAAAGGGTATGACCCTCGCAGAGCAGTATGGTTTGGCCCGCAGAAATCCAGCCGTCCTTGATCACCGGGTGATACCCTTCTGCGGCCACGGTAGCGGAGGCGACAACGGCGCAGCTTTTGACAAGTTCTTCGTAAGAAGCGGCCTTAACAATCTTTGCCTTGCTGTTTTTTTGATAGTCGGCGATAAGCTTATCGGCGGCATTTTCATAGATGTCGTAGATGTATATCGTTTTTAGATTAGGGAGTACCGTCTCAATGTTTTTTACATGCTGTCTTCCTTCGACGCCGCAGCCTATCATGCCAAAGGTTTCGGTATCTCTGGGGGCCAGATACTTTGCCGCCGTATAAGTTACTGCGGCGGTGCGTATTTCCGTTACATACTTGCAGTCCAATACCGCCAGCGGCAGGCCCGACAGATGATCGCTGTAAATAATAAGCCCCTGGGCCTGGGGAAAACCGTACTTTTCCCGGTTCCCCGGATAACAGGAACCCCATTTAAGGCCCACGGCGAATTCTTCCGGCACATAGGCGGGCATGGCGTGAAAAAAAGTATCGGTAATGGGGTGAAGGGCAATCTTGGAGGGCATGTCTACTTTTTTTGCGCTGTAGGCAATAAGAGCTTTTTCCGTGCGGTCCAGAATTTCCGCAGGAGTTACGGGAATACGTTTTACATCGTCCTGGGAAAGGTAAATAAGCTCATGGCCTATGTTGATTTTTTTTTGCAGTTCTTTCCGGTATGCCTCGGCGGCGCCCAGAAGTTCTTCCGGCAGTTTCATCGTATCCCCCTTGTGGAACAGTATATTACAATAGTGATTCGGTCAATCCTTTTAAATAACCGTAACCTTCATCTTCCATTTTATGAAAAGCGATAAACCGGAGGGCGGCGGAATTGATGCAGTACCTAAGCCCCGTCGGTTCCTTTGGCAGTTCATGTCCGTTCCCCTCCGGCTGGGACGGACGGTGGTTCGGATCCGCCGAAGGATCAAGGGCGGCTCTTCCTTCCGGGACAGGCCCGTCTTTAAAGACATGTCCCAGATGGGAACCAGAGGAAGAACGGACTTCTATTCTTGGCCTTCCGGGAATTGAAAGATCCTCTAGTTGTTCTATTACCCCTTCCTCAATGGGTTTTGAAAAAGCGGGCCATCCGCATCCTGAATGATACTTTTGTGCAGAAACAAACAGCGGTTCGCCGGTGGCTTTATCAACATAAATGCCCTTTTCAAAAAAATGTTCCAGCTCACCCGTACCGGCCAACTCGGTAGCGGCATTTTCAACCACGTCAAATTCCAGGGGCTGTAATTTTTTTCGCAGTTCTTCGGGGCTTGGCCGGGGATACCGTTCCTTGTCAATCAGCGACCAGGGACGCTGCATATTTTTAAGCGGAATATGGCAATAGGCACCGGGGATCTTTTGCACATAGTTTTGATGATACTCTTCTGCCGGAAACCAATTCCTTAGCGGCTCAAGGACGGTTGCCAGTTCCTCTACGCCTAATGTTTTGGCGGTTTCCTCAAACACTTTTTTAACGGCAGCAATCGTAGTGTTGTATTCTGCCGATTCCCCCGGAACATAATACACCGCCGTCCGGTATTGGGTGCCCGTATCCGGCCCCTGTCTATTAAAACTTAACGGATCGATGACCTCAAAAAACCGCCGGACCAGGGTCTGTAAAGCAAGGGCATCTTCATCATAAACAACTTCTACTGTTTCCGCATGGCCTGTTTGTTGTAGTGTTTTATAAACGGGGACTTCCCCATCTTTTCCGTTTGCATATCCGGCCTGGGTAAATTCAATCCAGGGCATCCGCCTAAAATAAGCTTCCAGGCCCCAAAAACACCCGCCGGCAAAGTATATCTTTTTCATAGAGTTCTCCGTCAGGTTTGCCGGAAACGCTCCCGCCTATACCTGCTCTTGGATTTCCAAGGGCAGACATAAGCGGGACATTTGCTTGTACGGTTTACCAGGCAGGAAGAGCGCCCAACAGGGCGGGCTCGTTCTTAATTACCCCGGCAATCTCATCGGTCTGGAAAGCGGCGACTATCTTTTTGAGGGTCTCGTTGTTCTTGTCCGCATTTTTGCCCACCACCAGATTGATGTAGGGTTTGTCCGATACTGAATCAATGGGTTTGATGTAGATGGCATCCTTATCGGGAACACCGCCGGCATCGATCACAAAGGTAGAGTTAACCACCGCGGCGGCTACCTGGGGATCGTCCAGGGTCCTGTAGGTATTGGCGGCATCCACTTCAACGATCTTGATGTTTTTGGGATTGGTAACAATATCCGCCACCGTGGGAGCGTTTCCCTTGGCAGGATCCAGGGTAAAGACCCCGGCGGTTTCCAGCACCTTGAGGGCCCGGCCGCCGTTGGTAGCATCGTTCATGATCACCACCGTATCTCCGTTTTTAAGTTCGTCCAGGCTCTTAATCTTGTGGGAATAGACCCCCAGAAAAAAGACTACCGTGTTTCCAAAGGCGCTGATGGGATAGTTGTGGTTGGCAATTTCGTCCTGCAGGAAGGCATCGTGCTGGAATGCGTTAAGCTCAATTTCGCCATCCGCCAGGGCCCGGTTGGGCACCGCATAATCGCTAAAGTTGACCAGTTCAATTTTGATCCCTTCGGCAGCCAGATTGTCTGCAACCCTGGTCCAGGGCGCCCGGAGTTCTTCGCCCACGAGGCCAATCCTGACCACCTGTTCGGCTGCCGGGGCATCTTTTTTACCGCCGCAGGCCGCCAGGGCCAGGGCTGTTACCACCACCAGGACCGCTGCCAGAGCAGCCCCGTTTTTCTTCTTTAATAGAACGTTTTGTTTCATTTCTCCTCTCCTTACAAAAATGTGCCGATAAAACCTATCGGAATACTAGGAATAGTATCGGGTAAAAATATAAATGTCAACAGGATTATGCAAAAAAAAGCTATTTTTCCCCTGCCCGGCCTTCACGGATTATTTCAACCAGTTCCTGGGTTGTTATATTAACTTTAATACCCTTAATGCCTTCCAGCGGGGATTTTCCGGATGTCTTACTATCAAGTGCGGAAATTTTGAAATTTTCTCCTTTTCCGTTTCTGATAATGACATCTTCTTGTAAGGCAGTATCCAGAACCGTTGACAATTTATCTCTTGCCTCTTCATATTCAAAAGCTTTCATTTGTATCCTCCATAACCCGTAAGCCCATATCCATTGCAACCGTTTTCATGGTTTTATCGAATGTTAGTATTGGTAATTCCAGCCTTGATGCAACGTCAAGGTAGTAAGCGTCATAGGCATAAATAGTATATTTTGTAAATATATCGATGGAGTTATTTATGTTAACACCTATTAGATTTATTGGCAGTGATTTATATATTAAAAACAAACTAACCGTATTGCTTTTGTCAATTAAGCCCCTCTTGTACAATTTTGATAAAGCATTTCCTATTTCATAATCAAGCACATTCGGTGCGATGAGAATAGAATTTTTTGTCATTTTTAAAACAGCAGCTTTTTCCGCTTCTTCAGTAACAAACGCCATCACGGCACTGCAATCTATGAGCATTTCCACATAAAACCTCTTGTATTTTTGATCATTTTTGCTCCCCTGTCTCAATAAGGTCGTGAATAGCATATTTTCCTTCATTTATTTCGCCAACTCCGATTTCAAAAGGGATTTTACGCTGTCTGACCACTGTTTTGGCAAATACCGTAACCGCCGTGCTGGGATTCATTCCGAATTCACTGCAGAGCGCATCGAATTTTTCCTTTAAATTACTGTCCATGCGGACACTTAAAATAGACTGCGCCATATCTGCCTCTTGTTAAACAGTGTATGACAATGTTAAGCTATTGTCAATAATATCAACAGCAAATTACCTTCACACGATGACTTGTGCAGTTCCTGTCATTTTTTTCACTTTTTCCCTACATTTCCTCTTGACATTCCCTGTATTCCGATGTATTCTGTAGGAAATAAAACCGCCAAAGCGGAAACAAAGGAGACCATAATGGCCAGAGTAAACAGTATTACCGATTTAATCGGAAAAACCCCTATCGTTAAAATCAACAGGATCAACGAAGGGGGGGCGGATGTATATGTAAAGCTGGAGTATTTTAACCCCCTTTCCAGCGTTAAAGACCGGATTGCCCTTGCGCTTATTGAGGCGGGGGAAAAGGACGGCAAAATAAAACCGGGTACGGTTCTTATTGAACCCACCAGCGGCAATACGGGGATTGGGCTTGCCTTTGTGGCGGCGGTTAAGGGTTACCGGCTTATCCTGACCATGCCGGAGACCATGAGTATTGAACGGCGAAAACTGCTTAAAGCCCTGGGGGCGGAACTTGAACTGACAGAAGGGGCCAAGGGGATGAAGGGGGCCATTGCCAAAGCGGAAGAACTGGCCGCTGCTATTCCCAATGCGTATATACCCCAGCAGTTTAACAATCCCGCCAATCCGGCGATACACGAAAAAACCACCGGACCGGAAATTTGGGACGATACGGAAGGAAAGGTCGATATCCTTATAGGCGGGGTCGGCACCGGCGGTACCCTAAGCGGAGCGGGAAAATTCCTTAAAGCAAAAAAAGCTTCCATTAAGGTGATTGCTGTGGAACCCTCGGCATCGCCGGTTCTTTCCGGCGGTAATCCTGGCCCCCACAAGATCCAGGGTATAGGAGCTGGTTTCCAGCCTCAGGTATACAATCCTAAAATCATCGACGAAATTTACCAGACCGATGAAGTTAAGGCGGGGGAAGCGGCCCGGCTTTTGGCAAAAAAAGAAGGTATCCTTGTGGGAATTTCTTCCGGCGCAGCCCTGGAAGCGGCTCTTACCGTTTCCAAGCGGCCCGAAAACAAGGGCAAAACCATCGTGGCGGTCCTTCCTGATACGGGAGAACGGTACCTTTCCACCTGGCTCTGGGAGTAAAGGTCGAAAAAGTAAAAGCTGGTTCCAAAATAACCGATTTTGGAACCAGCTCATAGGGAATAGGATCGGGCTATTGCTGTTTGCTGTAACTGGCCAGTATTTCCTCCGGAGATTTGCCGCTTTTGAGCAGATCCAGTATCCTGGCCTCTCCTCTTGCTTCACCCTCTGCTCGACCCCTGGCTTCGCCAATCTCCTCGGCTTCCTGCGCGTGGGCCCGCATGTCCAGTTCGTACTTTTCCACACTCATCTCGTGGAAAAAGGCTACTTCTGCCGCGGTAAATCCGCTGATTACGTCTGCCGCCATTGCTATGCCCTCCTCTTCGCGGGTTATCTCTTGTATCAGGGGCTGTTTCTCCGTATCGGGCTATTGCTATTTTTCAGCGCCGCTTCTATCCCTTGGGTGTCATAACCGGACTTTTTGAGCAGATCCAGTATCCTGGCCTCGCCTCTTGCTTCACCTTCCGCAAGGCCTTGCTCCCAGCCTTTTTCTTCGGCTTCCTGCGCGTGGGCCCGCATATCCAGTTCGTACTTTTCCACACTCATCTCATGGAAAAAGGCTACTTCATCTGCGGTAAATCCGCTGATTACGTCTGCCGCCATTGCTATGCCCTCCTCTTCGCGGGTTATCTCCTGTATCAGGGGCTGTTTCTCCGTATCGTTGTAATACTTAAAAAACACGGCCCAGCGTTCTTTTTCGCTCATGGCAGAAACTGCTTTTTCCGCTGTTACCCCCAGCTTTTCTAATTCTAACGTGATTATTGCTGTTAGTCCACCGAAGGGTATTTTATTCTCCGGGTCGTAGTAGATAAACCGGTGATCAAAACGGCTATCCTCAAACAGCTTGCCCCGTGCCAAAAGGGAAATCTGATAGCTTCGTTTCAGGGTTTTATACGAACCTTTTTCTTCCTGGATTTCCTGACTGGCAAAGAGACGGCTTAAATAGTACTCCATCCGGAAGACTTCCCATTTGTGCGGGTAGAGGGTCATCTCAATATCGGCCCGTTCACCGGAGTTAAAGAGACACTGGATGTCGTAGCGTACTGCCGTTGGTCCAGCCGGGAAACCGGCGGTTCATTGGCGCTTATGCTAAGCTCTTTGACGGGTTCTTCCAGGATAGCCGAGAGCAGCTTTTTCCGGGCTATTTCTGACTGGGTGGTATCCCTGGTAAAAATGCTTTTGAATACTGGGTCCCAGCAGGGATCGATGATCGGGTCGTGTGATTTAATGTTCGCCATAGTTTTCCTCCATACAAAGGCGGGGTTTACACTATTTAGGGCAATACACTGCGTGGTGCTTGTATGTGGAGGGGAATTTTGGAGAAAAATTGGAGAATTCGCCTTGGCGGGAATATTCTCCGTTGGGAAGGGCAATGGGGCAGTGAAAAGACTTGTAGAATTCGCCCAGGCATACCTACATTTGACGGATCGTTTAAGATTTTCGCCTAGGCGAAATTCTTCGCCGGGTATGCGAGGAATTCCAAAATGTTTTCACAGCCCCATTGCCCTCCCCCAGTGCAGCATACTGCCCGAAGGCGACAAAGGAAGATGATAGATAGCCCCGAAGGTCTTCTCTTCTCCTTTGCGCGCCTTAGTCGCGCTGTTAAAAAAAATCTTAATCCCTAATTTACTATACGCTGATTGCAAAATACCGTATGGCAGACACTAAAGTCCCCTATCTGTCCACAAAGCCGGACTTTAGTCCGTACTTTGTGGACAGACACTTACCTCGCTACCGCGTTAAAAAGCACGGATGGCACGGACAGCACTTGCACTAGTTTTTGCCTGGTCAGTATACACAGTGCCAGTGAAAGTCCGGAAACTATACGCGTTCGTATCACTCAACTCTGACGAGGAACGGTAAACGTCTGTCCCGCCAAGGAGTAAGTTGTCTATAAACGTTCTGTTCTGGTACATCAGTTTCAGTTCATCTATGCTGGGGAGGAACCAGTCGGTTTTGCCGCCATAGTTGGAATGCTTGCAGGCCTCCGCCGCAGGTGCAGTAGCGTCTTTCGCCAGTATCGTATCGGTATTGGCAGCGCCAGTCCCGATATCGGTTTTCGTGCCGGGTAAGGAAGTAGTTAAATACATGCTCCCGGCAGAAGCCCATTCCTTGTGGCTGCTTATATCCTCCGGAGCCGCTTCAAGGTAATGCCACGCATTGCCGGGGCCAAAGCCCGTTTCACTTACATAGAAAATTTTCCCGCCGCCGGGGCCGCGGTCGCCGAGGGCATATTCTGGTGTCCAGCCTGCCCCTGCCCCGCAGGATAAAACCGCAGCAAACAGTATTGCTGTAAAAACCGCTCCTTGTAAAAACTGTACTTTCTTTTTCATTTCTTTACTCCTCTATAAATTTTTCCCTGCCACGACAGGGTTTGAGACCAAAAAAAGGTTTCCGCTAAAGCGGAAACCAGAGGTACGGAGAAATTTATGGACAAGTTCAGCGGGAAAAGAATTTTTGTTAAAGGTGGACTATGAGAGAGAGAGAGAGAGTGCAATTTTCGTGCCAAGTTACGGGCTTTCTCATAAATTTAATGCTAATTTATGAAAAAAGATATGTCAAGGGTTTTTCCTTGCTTGAAGGGTAAATTCGTGCTATTTTGTTAGGAAATGTATTTGCACAGCGGATAATTCGCCTGAAGGTCGAATACCCCGTCCTTCAGGCTAAACTTGACCCACAAAATTAAAAATGAAGAAGAAAAACCGCGATGGCGCCTAAGGCGACCAAGGAAGATGATGGACCTACCCGAAGGTCTTCTCTTCTCCTTCGTCGCCTTTGGCGCCTCCTATGTTATTTGTCAAGCACAAGACTCCCATTCCTCAAACTTTATTTTGTACAATTTAAACTTCTTTTCCAAAGTAACCCTGTCAGAGGCGTTGTAAAACTCCCGCCGCC
>BNVB01000003.1 GCA_025997795.1 Spirochaetia bacterium
CTGCTGGGCTTTACGGTGAAGGGCGAAACGCTGGAAAAAGCTTTTGCCGAATTTAAAGCGCTGGCGGATAAAAAGAAAACAGTCAATGACCGGGACATTGAGGCGCTTATCATGGGCGTAACGGCGGTACCCGAAACCTGGACCCTGGATCACTGGGCGGTGAATACCGGAAGCGCCCTGGGAGCCAGCGGAACTATCCGACTGCGGCACAAAGACGGTACCTGCCAAAAGCTGGTATCCCTGGGCAACGGCCCCATCGATTCAATCTTTACCGCCATTAACCAGATCATCGGCAAAGAGCCGGAACTGGAACTCTACGAAATCGGGGCGATCACCGGCGGATCCGCCAGCCAGGGCGAAACGATGGTAAAAATTATCTGGGATGACCGGTCTTACAACGGCCGGGGTGTTTCTACCGATGTAATAGAATCTTCCATTAAAGCGTACCTGGCGGCGGTAAACGCCATGGAATGGGAACATTCCACCGAAGTGGCAAAAAAGGCCATTAGCTGATACTTTTATCTAATACTCTTATCAAGTTTTCAGTCATATTTTTCCATATCTATCCTGACGTCAGCCTTCAGTCATCCCATTCATCCCGAAGTTTCCGCTGGTAAGCTACTCCGTCGCCATAGGTACCGGGAGAAAGGATACCGAAGTAATGCGACAACGGCTTGAGGTTGGGATCGGAACGGCGCTGTTTGGCAATTTGTATGGCATCTTCAACCGAATACGAAGGCAGCAGGTTACTATCCGCCGCTGCCGGAACCTCCGGTTTTGGCGTGAACGTAAGCACAACAGGCCCCGCCGGTACTTCGCGGGGCACATTTATAGTCAGCCGGTGACTGACGGGTATCTCTACGGTTTGTTCAATGGTCATAAGGAAAGTATAGACTCTCGATTGTATATGTCATACAGGCCGGGTGGAGCTTGACATCAAATGTCAGGTTTCCCAAGGATTGAGGAGGACAAGGTCGGAAATGTTTTTAAAGTCCTTAATGTTGCGGGTGATCAAGACAAATTCTTCACACAGAGCCGTAGCGGCGATAATAGCGTCCGGGAGTTTGATTTTAACCGATTTGCAGATTGCAATAGTGCGCTGGACAACGCCGGAACTTAAGGGATGAATGATGGAACTTGCGACAAAATCAGACAATACCCGTTCATTTCCCGGGGAATCACTCCAGCGCAACACCTCAATCTGGGAAATAACGGAAATTCGGGGGGTCTGGTCAACAACGGCGCTAAGCGCTTGCATACCGGAGGCGGGAATCCGCCCGGCCAAGTATCCGATGATGACGTTAGAGTCTAGGAGATATCCCGAGCCCATTCGTTCCGGCCCTCCTGAAGGGCATTCTGGAACGCCTGGTAATCCGCATCAGAAAGGCGGAGCGCTCCGGCGAAGCGTCCTGAAAGCGTACCTTCCGGCGCACTTTTACCGGTCTCAAAGGTCAAGGTCAGTGCGGCTTTTGCCCTTCCCACAGGAATTTCATGGGGCAAATCCAGTGTCAGCCGTCGGCTGGTCGGTATCTCTACAGTTTGTTCAATGGTCATAAGGAAAGTATAACATGAAACAGAAAATTTGGCGATATATACTTTTCCCCGTTAATTTGTTCACCATTGCTCCGGCGTGTTACTTCTCTTCCCGGAGCAGAACTTCCCGGAACCCTGCCCGGCCAATCCGCTCGGCAAGGTTTTTTAGTTCGTCCTGTTTAAGCCCTGTCAAAACGACCCGGTAGTAGTCGTCATATTTTTCATAAGCAGGATTAAGCCCGGCATTTTTAAGTTTTTCAAAAGCGTCCACCGCATGCTGGGGCTGTTTGTAGGCTCCCACCTGAACGCGGTAGTTTTTTCCGGTATACGCTTCGGGAATGGCCGGCTGGAAACGGACCGCAGACTGACCCTGAATCCAGGGCCGGTCTGTTTCAGCAGCACCAAGACTGGTTGAACTAACCGGGTTGGCAGAACCCGCAGAGTAAGGTTCTGCAGAGTAGGGTTCTATCGAAGCGGGCCGTACCTGTACCGCCTCTCCGCTTTGGGCAGGCAGGGCTGTTTCTGTATACTGCGGAACCGCCGCCGGTAAGGGAACCGCCGCCGGAGCAGATGCCGGTGTCACCGGTACTGGTGCGGGTACAGGCGCCGCTGTTGCCGCTGTCACCACAGGCGCTGGTGTTGCCACAGGCGCCGCAGATGAAACGGCAGGCTGATGAGGCCGGGCGGGCAGATTCACTATTTCAAGACTTTCTACAGTTACCGGGGCGGTGCCGGTACCAATCATATCAATCTGTGCCGCCGCCGACCGGGAAAGGTCGATAATCCGTTCTGCTACAAAGGGCCCCCGGTCATTGACCCGTACGGTGACCGTTTTTTGGTTATGGTTGTTGGTAACCTTTACAAGGGTTCCAAAGGGCAAAATAGGATGAGCCGCCGTAAACAGGGTGTCGTTAAAAATTTCCCCCGAAGCGGTGGGACGACCGTTAAATTCGGCTCCATACCAGGAGGCAATCCCTTCCTGGTGAAAAATCCCCCGGTCAACTTCTCCGGTCCGAATTTCCTGGGCAAAAGCCCTCAGAGCAGTCAATAGTATCAAGGTAACAATAATGGTTCTTTTCATACTTTTAGTATCGGTATTTTTTGGCGGGCTTTGACAATGAATTCGGAACGGTATATTCTTTTTTTATGAGCAAAACACCGCCTTTGGAACAAAAGCGGGCCCTGGAACGCTTACGGGCCCTGGACCAGGAGCGGATGCACCTGGCCCGGGTAACGGCGCTGCTCCAGTGGGACGAGGAAACCTGCCTGCCCTCCGGGGCAGTGGAGGAACGGGCGGAACAACTGGCAGTACTGGAAGGGCTGACCCATGAAAAGCTCGTTAACCCCGAAGTGGGCCGGCTTTTGGATAACTTGGGCGATGGTACCGGGCTTGAAACAGCGGAATTTCCCGCCGGGGATTTTCTCCGTATACTTCGCCGGGACTACGACCGGGCGGTAAAACTTCCGCCGGAATTTGTCCGGGAATCCGCCAGGGCCGCAGGGCTTTCCCAGGCTGCCTGGGTAAGGGCCCGGAAAAACAACGATTTTGCCGCTTTTGCTCCCCACCTGGAAAAAATGATTGATTTTGCCCGGCAAAAGTCAGTGTTTCTTGGCTGGGGTTGTTCCCCTTTAGGGGACACCCGGGGTTCCGTATACGACGGCCTTCTGGACCTCCACGAACCGGGCCTGGCCGAGGGAGACATCGCCGCAGTGTTCGGCCCCCTGGGGGATAGACTTTCTGCGCTATTGCGGGACATAAGCGCCCGGCCCCAGCCCGCTGATGCCTTCCTGCATCATCAGTATGAAGTAGAAAAGCAGGATACCTTTTGCCGGGAAACACTAAGAGCTCTTGGTTTTGACTTTAACCGGGGCCGATTGGATCTTTCTGCCCATCCTTTTACCACTACCCTTGGTTTTGACGATGTACGAATTACCACCCGTTATGCGGCGGAAGATCCGCTGTCGGGGCTTTTTTCGGTAATCCACGAAGGGGGCCATGCCTTTTACGAGCTGGCGCTGGAAAGCGCCCTGCGTTCATCCTGCCTGGCAGAAGGAACTTCCATGGGGATCCACGAATCCCAGTCCCGGCTTTGGGAAAATGTCATAGGCCGCAGCCGCGCTTTCTGGAAGGGCTGGTTTCCCCGGTTTAAGGAATTTTTTCCCTCGCAGTTGGAAGGGGTACCATTTGAAAGCTTTTACCGGGCGGTAAATATGGTGCGCCCCGCTCTTATCAGGGTCGAAGCCGATGAATTAAGTTATTCCCTCCATATAATACTGCGTTTTGAACTGGAACAGCAGCTCTTTAACAATACCTTAACGGTAAATGAACTTCCTGCCGCCTGGAACACTGCCATGAAGCGCCGCCTGGGTATTGAACCCGCTTTTGATGCCGAGGGGGTTTTGCAGGACGTTCACTGGTCCATGGGGGCCTTTGGCTATTTTCCAAGTTATGCCCTGGGGAACATCTATGGCCTCCAGTTTTGGGAGCGCCTTACCGCAGACCTGCCGGACACGGATGCGGCCCTGGAACGGCGGGACTATGCGGCTATCCATGAATGGCTTCGGGAAAAAATTCACCATTATGGCCGCCGGGCCGAACCTTCGTTCCTTATCAGGAAAATTTGCGGCGGGGATCTTTCCGCAGAACCCTTTTTGCACTATATTGAAAAAAAGTATACGGAACTTTATGGACTTTGATCATTTTGGCCCTTCCCGGGACCTTCTTTACCTCTCTGTTTTTCTTTTTGGCTGCGTTTTGGGGTCTTTCCTCATGATGATCCGGAAGACCTGTACCCTGCGCCAAAGGTCCCGCTGGATTTCGGTGATTCTTTGTTTGGTATCCGCCGCCCTGGCCGCCCTGACCGGTTCGGTAATTCTTTCCCAGGGGCTTATATTTACCGCTTCGCCGGTGTATCCCTTTTTGCCGGTCTTTTTTGTTCTGGGAACCGCAGCCCTGCGATTCCCCAGGGCAGGAGGCTGTACCATCATTTTTGCCGCCGGTCTTTTTGCCGTCTGGCTTTGTATTTCCTTTTTTGTGTATCCCCGGTTTGCGGATGGGGAATCAGTTCAGCTTTCAATCCGGTCTGCAGAAAACGGGGAACTGCTGTTTCGCCGCCTTATTGCGGCCCGTGATGCGCCCAAGGCAAGTGAAGCCTGGCGCCAAACTGTCGAAGCCGCCGCCGAAACCTGGAATATCGAGCACAATGGCCGGGGCATCACCTTTGAGGCCGTCGCCATTACCGCCTATCCGGGGTATCCCATTATCGGCGGAGAACGCCGGGGTCTTATCACCCAGGTTGTCCGGGACGGGGAGCAGCTCCTTGCTTTGACAAAGAATGTTTACCGTTTTAGGTTTTCCGGAGGTCTGGGTTTTTCGCTGGACCGGTACTCGCTGGAACTTCCTGCCGCGGTGATCATTCCCGGAATCAACTTTGCCGTTCTTTTTGATGGAAAAAAACTGTACTTTGATCCGCCTATTCAGCTTTAGCGGCGCGGATATTTTTTGCCAGAAACAGCAGTTTATCAATAACAGAAATGCCGATCAGGATCGCCGCCGCCGGTTCCGCATAATGTATCCAGCGGGGAAGTCCCAGGGGAGCCGCCGCCTCAATAACAAGCAGCACCATGATTGCCGCAATGGCGATTTTACCAATGGGAGTAGTCTGGGGAATCAGCTTGCGGCGTACCAGAAAAAGAATCAGCATAACCAGGGCGTTAAGGACAAGCCTGCCGGTGATTACCAGAAAGAGCCAGGGCTTAAGCAGCTTGAAGTAAAAGAATGCTGCGGCGGTCACTCCCAAAAGCAGATAATCACAGGCCGAATCAAGTATCCTCCCAATGTAGGTTACCTGATTTCGTTTTCTTGCCAGGAAGCCGTCAAAAAAATCGCTGGCAAAGGTAAGAACAAAAGCGATAGTAAGCGCCGGTTCTGCGGTTTCCGGATTGCCGGAAAAGCCGTTTTTTTGGGAAACAAGCGTTAAAAAAACAAGGAACGGCGCCATGGTGATCCGGAAAAGGGTAATTTTGTTTGCGTCGTTAACGGATGTTTCACGTTCTCCGGTAAAGGCATTGTAAAAAAGTTTTTGGTTTAAGTACAAAAAGAAAAAAACCGCCAGATAAAATGTCAACTGCACAACAAAAAATAAAAACAAAAAACCTAAGGGAAAAAGCCAAAGTTTATGGAGAACAAAAAAGACCAGGCTTTGAAACAGACCATACACAAAGAGGATTTTTGTCAGGGATTTGGTCAGATTTGAAAGCATAATCTAAGCTTAGCCTTGACAGAGGAACTTGTCAAACAGCATACTTTTGCCATGTATAGAGAGCGCCATGAAAGCGGCCGATAAAGTAACCTCCATTCGTATTGTACTGGCCCCGATTTTTTTTGCGTTATATGCCTTTACCCGGCCTGTCTACGATACCGTTACCAATAGCGGCCATTGGTGGTCCGTACCGGTATTGTGGATCATCCTTATTGTTGCAGAACTAACCGATATGCTGGATGGAAAAATTGCCCGCAAACGGGGAGAAGTAAGCGACTTTGGCAAGTTTTACGATCCCTTTGCCGATACCCTTACCCAGATTACGTTTTTTTTCTGTTTTGTCTGGGACGGTATCTTGCCGCTTGTTCCTTTTCTACTGGTATTGTACCGGGAATTTGGGATTCTCTTTATTCGTAATCTGATGCTTAAAAAAGGCATCTCCATGGGCGCCCGTTTGGGGGGCAAGATCAAAACCGTGGCCTACATCATAGCCGCCATCCTGGCCCTGGGGGTTTCCAGCCTTGAACGGCTGTTTCCCCTGTGGCTCAAAGCAGGGTTTGACGCGGAACTCCACAATCGCCTTCGCAGCGGGCTGTCCCTGGCCGCCGGGGCGGTTTTTTGCGCCGCGGTACTGGTGGCATTACTCTCTTTTGCCGATTATATAAGGGTTTACCGGAATTCGCCTGCGGGGACAGATAAAAAAGCATAATTTTCCCAAAAAAAGGAGTTTTTTGGGAAAAAGGCTTGACAGAGTGATTATTTTTTTAGTATTGTTAACAACAGCGCAATTTCCCAGGGGGAATTGCCTGGTTGGGCCTGTACAAAAAAACAAGCTTACAAACTATATCTGCCGGACTTACTTGACAGCCGGTCAAGGGATGTAGTAGTGTCGGTGAACGAACATTCGCCCGGAAGGGGAATGATAGCCCCTGTAGGGGTATAAGGGAGGTTGCTTTCCCGCCGGGGAAAGGGCTTAACCCGTTGATCTTTGGAAAACAGTCATTTGCTGTCATGTGTGCGTAAGCGCGGTGGGAGTAAGGGCTATTTAGGGAAGGGGAAGAAGCAAGCGTATTCGAAGAAAAAGGAACCTGTCTTAATTGAGAATATAAGACTAGGAGACTTGAAATGGTATTCAGCCTGGCTGTTTGGAAACAAGCGGTCAGATTGGAGAATATATCATGGAGAGTTTGATCCTGGCTCAGAACGAACGCTGGCGGCGCGTCTTAAGCATGCAAGTCGGACGGCAAGTGGTAGCAATACCACCTAGAGTGGCGGACTGGTGAGTAACGCGTGGGTGACCTACCCTCTGGCCGGGGATAGCCGTTAGAAATAGCGGGTAATACCGGATGTGACTGCATCGCTATGGCGAAGCAGGGAAAGGAGCTAAGGCTCCGCCAGGGGATGGGCCCGCGTCCCATTAGCTAGTTGGTGAGGTAAGAGCCCACCAAGGCTCTGATGGGTAGCCGGCCTGAGAGGGTGAACGGCCACATTGGGACTGAGATACGGCCCAAACTCCTACGGGAGGCAGCAGCTAAGAATATTCCGCAATGGACGAAAGTCTGACGGAGCGACGCCGCGTGGATGACGAAGGCCGAAAGGTTGTAAAATCCTTTTGCCGGTGAAGAATAAGTGTGGGAGGGAATGCCCATATGATGACGTTAACCGGTGAATAAGCCCCGGCTAATTACGTGCCAGCAGCCGCGGTAACACGTAAGGGGCGAGCGTTGTTCGGAATTATTGGGCGTAAAGGGCGCGTAGGCGGTTATGTAAGTCTGGCGTGAAAGGCAGGAGCTTAACTCCTGGACTGCGTTAGAAACTGTATAACTTGAGTCATGGAGGGGGAGTTGGAATTCCTGGTGTAGGGGTGAAATCTGTAGATATCAGGAAGAACACCGGTGGCGAAGGCGAACTTCCAGCCGATGACTGACGCTGAGGCGCGAAAGTGCGGGGAGCAAACAGGATTAGATACCCTGGTAGTCCGCACTATAAACGATGTGCACTAGGTGTTGGGCCGAGCGGTTCAGTGCCGAAGCGAACGTGATAAGTGCACCGCCTGGGGAGTATGCCCGCAAGGGTGAAACTCAAAGGAATTGACGGGGGCCCGCACAAGCGGTGGAGCATGTGGTTTAATTCGATGATACGCGAGGAACCTTACCTGGGTTTGACATGGTAGCGAATGGTGCAGAGATGTATCAGCGTAGCAATACGCGCTATCACAGGTGCTGCATGGCTGTCGTCAGCTCGTGCCGTGAGGTGTTGGGTTAAGTCCCGCAACGAGCGCAACCCCTACTGCCAGTTACTAACAGGTCACGCTGAGGACTCTGGCGGAACTGCCGGTGACAAACCGGAGGAAGGTGGGGATGACGTCAAGTCATCATGGCCCTTATGTCCAGGGCTACACACGTGCTACAATGGGCGGTACAAAGTGACGCAAGTCCGCGAGGATTGAGCGAAACCGGAAAAGCCGTCCGTAGTTCGGATTGAAGTCTGAAACCCGACTTCATGAAGTTGGAATCGCTAGTAATCGCGCATCAGCATGGCGCGGTGAATACGTTCCCGGGCCTTGTACACACCGCCCGTCACACCATCCGAGTTGGGGATACCCGAAGCCGGTAGTCTAACCGCAAGGAGGACGCTGTCGAAGGTATGCTTGGTGAGGAGGGTGAAGTCGTAACAAGGTAGCCGTACTGGAAAGTGCGGCTGGATCACCTCCTTTCACAGTGAAAGGCGTAAAACCTTCACGGGTTTTACAAATGAGGTTGTATAACCTCAAAACCGTGGAAACCTAGGGTTTTCACGGGAATACGCCGCTTCTTCCCTTATCCCGTTTTTTTTGAATGAATTCCGGCTGCTCTTAACAAGCAGCCGGGAAACAGATAAAGCAAAGCCGGCTGTTTTTCCGGCAGGCTTGGGGTTTGTTTTTAGGCAAACCCCGAACATTGGACATTGATTGTATATTGATGAATGTCCTGTACCGGGGATATAGCTCAGTTGGCTAGAGCGCCAGCTTTGCAAGCTGGATGTCAGGGGTTCGAATCCCCTTATCTCCAGATTTCCAGATAAGGGGATTGGCCCCTAAGTTAGTTCTTTGAAAAACAAGTAGGGAAGGGGACTTACAATAATTCCGTGAGGGATTATTGTGGGGACAATAATATGGTCAAGCGAGAGAAGGGTTTATGGTGAATGCCTTGGAGTAACGAGGCGAAGAAGGCCGTGGTAAGCTGCGAAAAGCCGTGGGGAGGAGCACACATCCATCGATCCGCGGATAGCCGAATGGGGTAACCCGGCGGGAGCGATCCCGTCATCCGTAGTCTGAATACATAGGGCACGGAAGCGACACTGGGGGAACTGAACCATCTCAGTACCCTGGGAAGAGAAATCAACATGAGATTCCGAGAGTAGCGGCGAGCGAAATCGGAGGAGCCTAAACCGCCTGTAAAGGCGGGGTTGTAGGGCCGTCTGCCCGCGAGGGGCGGAGTTTAGAGAAAACTTCATTATAGCGGAAAGGTTTTGGGAAAGCCTGACAGAGAGGGTGAAATCCCCGTACGCGGCATGATGAAGACTCCGTAGGACGGTACCTGAGTACGGCGAGACACGAGAAATCTTGTCGGAATCCTGGTCGACCACGATCAAAGGCTAAATACTCCGTTACTACCGATAGTGAAGAAGTACCGTGAGGGAAAGGCGAAAAGAACCCCGGCGAGGGGAGTGAAAGAGAACCTGAAACCGTAAACCCACAACAGGTCAGAGCGGGAAGTAATTCCTGTGATGGCGTGCCTTTTGTAGAATGAGCCTGCGAGTTATGAGAGCGAGCGAGGTTAAGGGATGGGAGTCCCGGAGCCGGAGGGAAACCGAGTGTTAAGAGCGCGTTGCAACCAGTAGGTTGCTTAAAGTTCGTTGTCATAGACCCGAAGTCAAGTGATCTAGTTATGGACAGGCTGAAGCTCAGGTAAAACTGAGTGGAGGGCCGAACTCTAGTCTGTTAAAAAAGGCAGGGATGATCTGTGACTAGGAGTGAAAGGCTAAACAAACTTGGAAATAGCTGGTTCTCCCCGAAATGCCTTGAGGGACAGCCTCATCAAAATCTTACGCAGGTAGAGCACTGGATGGACTAGGGGGCTTCACCGCCTACCAAACCCAATCAAACTCCGAATGGCGTAAGACAACTGATGGGAGTGAGACTGCGGGCGACAAGGTTCGTAGTCGAGAGGGAAACAGCCCAGACCGTCAGCTAAGGTCCCAAATGTATGCTGAGTGTAAAATGATGTGCGATGGCGAAGACAGCCAGGAGGTTGGCTTAGAAGCAGCCATTCCTTAAAAGAGTGCGTAATAGCTCACTGGTCGAGTCATGGCGCGCAGATAATGTAACGGGGCTAAGCATGCAACCGAAGCTGCGGGTTCTATTCGCAAGAGTAGGACGGTAGGGGAGCATTCCACGGACCGATGAAGGCCGCCTGAGAGGGTGACTGGAGGGGGTGGAAGAGAGAATGCAGGTATAAGTATACGAAAAGAGGGGTGAGATCCCCCTCCGCCGAAAGCCTAAGGATTCCTGGGTAAAGGTCATCTTCCCAGGGTAAGTCGGCCCCTAAGGCGAGGACGAAAGTCGTAGTCGATGGGAAACGGGTTATTATTCCCGTACCTTGGCAAGTTTTGAAGGGATGACGCATGAGGTGAAACCCGGCCGGGCGACGGTTGTCCCGGTCGAAGCCGCGAGCTGTTGAGGGGTATAGGCAAATCCGTATCCTGAGGTAAGCGGTGACAGCGAGTGGAGCTACGGCAAAGCGAAGCGGGCGTAATCACGGTGCCAAGAAATAATCCCTAAAGTTAGGCTTGTTAAGACCGTACCGCAAACCGACACAGGTAGGCGGGATGAGCAATCTAAGGCGCTCGAGAGAATTCACGTTAAGGAACTCGGCAAAATGCACACGTAACTTCGGGAGAAGTGTGGCCAGTTCTGGTTTTAGTAATAGAGTTAGAGTTGGCAGCATAAAGCAGTCCCAGGCGACTGTTTACCAAAAACACAGGCCTCTGCGAATCAGCAATGAGACATATAGGGGCTGACACCTGCCCGGTGCCGGAAGGTTAAGGGGAGCGGTTAGGCGCAAGCCAAAGCTGCGAACCGAAGCCCCGGTAAACGGCGGCCGTAACTATAACGGTCCTAAGGTAGCGAAATTCCTTGTCGGGTAAGTTCCGACCCGCACGAAAGGTGTAACGATCTGGGAGCTGTCTCAACGTGAAACTCGGTGAAATTTATGTACCGGTAAAGAAGCCGGTTACCCGTGGTTAGACGGAAAGACCCCGTGAACCTTCACCGTAACTTATCATGGTGACTTGGTTAGACATGTGTAGAATAGGTGGGAGACAGAGAAGCGTGGGCGTTAGCCTGCGTGGAGTCGCCGGTGAAATACCACCCTTGTTTGATTAGGTTTCTAACCGTGCCCCTGAAGCGGGGTTCGGGACAATGATAGGCGGGCGGTTTGACTGGGGCGGTCGCCTCCCAAAGAGTAACGGAGGTGCGCGAAGGTCTCCTCGCGGTGGTTGGAAATCACCGTGCGAGTGTAAAGGCACAAGGAGGCTTGACTGCGAGGCTGACAGGCCGAGCAGGTACGAAAGTAGGTCTTAGTGATCTGGCGGTAGCGAGTGGAAGCGCCGTCACTTAACGGATAAAAGGTACTCCGGGGATAACAGGCTGATCTTCCCCAAGAGTTCACATCGACGGGAAGGTTTGGCACCTCGATGTCGGCTCATCGCATCCTGGGGCTGAAGCAGGTCCCAAGGGTTTGGCTGTTCGCCAATTAAAGCGGTACGTGAGCTGGGTTCAGAACGTCGCGAGACAGTTCGGTCCCTATCTGCCATGGGCGTTGGATGGTTGAGAGGAGCTGTTTTTAGTACGAGAGGACCGAAATGGACGAACCGCTGGTGTACCGGTTGTCCCGCCAGGGGCACGTGCCGGGTAGCTACGTTCGGAAAGGATAACCGCTGAAGGCATCTAAGCGGGAAGCCTGCCTCAAGATGAACCATCCCTGGGGGTTTAACCCCCCTAAAGGTACCAGGAAGACTACCTGGTTGATAGGGCGGAGGTCTAAGCATGGTAACATGTTCAGCCGACCGCTACTAATCTGCCGTGAGGCTTGACCATATTATTGTCCCTGTGTTTAACACCTTAAGGTGTATGCAGTCCCGTTCCCCGGATTCGGTCTCCGCTCAAGCGGAACCGGTCCCGTACAGCATGGTTATAATGCCTGGTGATTATGGTGGAGGTGCCATACCCGTTCCCTTTCCGAACACGGAAGTCAAGCCCTCTAACGTCAATGGTACTGCCTCTCTAAGGGGTGGGAGAGTAGAAAGTCGCCAGGCTTTTTTCTTTTTACCGGATAACGTTACAGTTATTGAGCCTGCGCCGTGATACATAAGCAACAGACACGCTCACCGGTTCGCGTGCTTTTTGGGGCGAGGCTTTTTCTTTTTATTATGCACTGGGTAACGTTACAGTTGTTATGCAAAAGATCGTTAACAAAATACCGCAGAGGCTTTGCAGCCGTGATTACCAGCATGATGCCGTTACACTGGCTCAGCAGCTTCTGGGCCAATTCCTCTGTCGAAGAATTGGTAACAAGATAATTAAACGGCAAATCACCGAAACCGAAGCCTACTATGGTGAGGGTGATACCGCCTGTCACGCCCATAAGGGAAAAACAGAACGGACCAAGATTATGTACTATGCCGGGGGTTATGCCTACATTTACCTTTGTTACGGCGTACACTGGATGTTCAATGTGGTAACGGGAAAAGCGGATTTTCCCGAGGCGGTATTGATCCGGGGAATAGATGGGTTTAACGGTCCCGGCAAACTGACCAAATACCTGAAAATTGATAAAACCCTTAACGGAGAAAATCTTGTGGAATCCACCACATTGTGGATTGAGGACGGTGTTCCCCGCAGCCGCCCCGCCTATACAAGGGGAAAACGAATCGGCATTGACTATGCTGTCGAAGAAGATAAAAATAAACTGTGGCGGTTTACGATAAAATGAAATATTGAAACAGCCGCTTCCCTGTGTTACACTGCCAGCGTGAACAAAAAAATCGCCCTTACCGGTATTAAGCCCACAGGCAGCCTCCACATTGGCAACTACTTTGGGGCCATTAAACCGGCCCTGGCTCTTACCGCCAATTATGAAACCCGGTACTTTATTGCCGATTACCACGCCCTTAACACCATGAAAGATCCGGCGGAATTAAGTGTCTCTATCCGGGAAGTGGCCGCAGGCTGGCTTGCCGCCGGTCTCGATCCGGACAAGGTAATTTTTTACCGCCAGTCCAGTATACCGGAAGTGTTTGAACTTACCACTATGCTGATGGCCTTTACCAGCAAGGGCCTTATGAACCGGGCCCATGCCTACAAAGCGATAGTCCAGGAAAACAACGAAAAGCAAAACGATCCCGATGCCGGAGTAAACATGGGTCTTTTTACCTACCCGGTACTTATGGCGGCGGATATTATCATTTTTGATTCCGATGTGGTCCCCGTAGGAAAGGATCAAGTCCAGCATATCGAAATGGCCCAGGACATAGCCCAGTCCATAAACGCCAACTATAAACAGGAAGTGCTCAGGGTGCCCCAGCCGGCGGTACAGGAAAATTCCGCCGTGGTACCCGGCCTGGACGGCCGCAAGATGAGCAAAAGTTATGGCAATACCATCCCCCTCTTTGCGCCGGAGAAAAACCTCCGCAAACTTATCATGCGGATCGTTACCAATTCCCAGGCAATGGAAGAACCCAAAGATCCCGAAACCAGCCAAATCTTTCTACTATATAAGTTGTTTGCTCTCCCGGAGGAGCAGGCCGCTCTGGCCGCCCGGTACCGTGCCGGAGGTATGGGCTGGGGCGAAGCCAAGGAAGAACTTTTCCGGGTGGTAAACCGGGAACTATCCCCCCTGCGGGAACGGTTCCAGGCAATCACCGCCGACCCCGCAGGCCTCGACCGGATCCTTGCCGCCGGAGCGGAAAAAGCCCGGCCCATTGCCGCCGCTACGCTCAGGCGCTTTCGTAAGGCCGCTGGCATATAACCTTGACGCGTGTTGAATGATGCGTGTTGCGTTGACATTTGCTCCCAAAACCGGGAAAATAATAGTGATCCGTATTTTACCGGCATCCGCCGTTTTTTAGGCACAAATTCAAGGAGAGAACATGAAAAAGACAGTCTTAGTATTAATGGCCTTGCTTATGGCAGGTTTGGCGCTGGTTTCCTGTAAAAAGGAAATCGGCCCGTCCGGTGCGAATTCCGCGCCTTACCATATCGCCGTTGTTACCGGTACGGTTTCCCAGTCCGAAGATGACCTTCGGGGTGCCGAGGAACTGATCCGCCGGTACGGAAAGGTTACCGAAGGTGGAATAATTCAGCACATTACCTACCCGGACAACTTTATGGAGCAGCAGGAAGTTACGATCACCCAGATTGTTTCCCTGGCGGATGATCCTAAGATGAAGGCTATCGTTGTTAACCAGGCCATTCCCGGTACCTCCGAAGGTTTTAAGCGGGTGCGGGAAAAACGGCCCGACATCCTGCTTCTGGCAGGCGAAGCCCACGAGGACCCCCTGGTAATCCAGGGCGCTGCAGACCTGGCGATTGCCGCGGATTTTATTTCCCGGGGTTATACCATTATCTGGGCAGCCAAACAGTTGGGGGCCGATACCTTTGTACACATTTCCTTTCCCCGGCACATGAGTTACGAAACACTGGGGCTTCGCCGCCAGATTATGGAAGTGGCCTGTAAAGATCTGGGACTCAAGTTTGTGTTTGTTACCGCTCCGGATCCTACCAGCGATGTGGGCGTTGCCGGAGCGCAGCAGTATATCCTGGAACAGACTCCCCAGTGGATACAGCAGTATGGTAAAAACGCCGCTTTCTTCTGTACCAACGATGCTCACACAGAACCGCTTCTTAAGCAGCTCCTGACCTACGGCGGAATGTTTGTGGAAGCGGATCTGCCTTCGCCCCTTATGGGGTATCCCGGCGCGCTGGGTATTGACCTTACCGCAGAAGCAGGAGACTTCCCGGCGATTCTTAAAAAGGTGGAAGCCGCAGTGGTAGCCCAGGGCGGATCCAAGCGCTTTGGTACCTGGGCCTTCTCCTATGGTTTTACTGCCAGCGCCGGTCTTGGGGAACTTGCCAAGCGGGTTATCGACGGCAAAGCCAAGATCGACAACCCTGCGGATCTTTATGCTGCTCTGGGTGAATTTACCCCCGGAGCGAAGTGGAACGGCGGCGCCTATATCGACGCTAATACCGGTATCCGGGCAAAAAACCAGATTCTGATTTACATGGATACCTACATTTTCCCCGGCACGTATCTTCCCACTACGGAACAGACCGTTCCCGAGAAGTACTACCAGATCACATATCAGAAACAGTAGGAGAAACAAATGCCCCTTCTAAAATTGGAAGGGGTGTCCAAGGATTTTTACGGGACCACCGTTCTTGAGGATGTAAACTTTTCCCTTAACCGGGGAGAGATTCTGGGTCTTGTCGGCGAAAACGGAGCCGGCAAGACCACCCTCATGCATATCCTTTTCGGCATGCCGGTAATCGCCAGTACCGGGGGTTACCGCGGCCGGATTTTTCTTAACGATCAACTGGTTTCCTTTAAAAGCCCCTTCGACGCCCTGGACGCCGGTTTCGGCATGGTTCATCAGGAATTTTCCCTAATTCCCGGTTTTACCGCTGCGGAAAATATCCTCCTTGACCGGGAACCCGTAAAGAAAAATCCCGTGGTGGAAGTTTTTGGTCCCCGCCTTGCTACCCTTAAGCGGGATACCATGAACGAACGGGCCGGGCGGGCCATTGCCAAACTGGGAGTGAGTATCGATCCCCATACGCTGGTAGAGGAAATGCCCGTGGGGCACAAACAATTTACCGAGATTGCCCGGGAGATCGACCGTGACGGCGTTAAGGTACTGGTACTTGACGAGCCCACTGCGGTGCTTACCGAAAGTGAGGCGGAGATACTTCTTAAGGCGCTAAAAAACCTTGCCGCCGGAGGTATTGGGATCATCTTTATTTCCCACCGGCTCCACGAGATTACCCAGGCCGCCGACCGGGTGGTGGTTCTTCGGGACGGCCGGATCATCAAGGATGTAAGCAACGACAAATCCGGGGCAAGTAAACGGCTAACGGTGATGGACTTGGCCTCCTGGATGGTAGGCAGGGATGTGGACGCCGCCGCCGGCCGGGAAGACCGGGACCTGGCCGGAGAAGCCTTCCGGGTGGAAAAACTCTGGGTGGATATGCCCGGCGAAACTGTGCGGGATGTTTCTTTTTCTGTTAGACAGGGAGAAATTTTTGGCATTGGCGGACTGGCCGGTCAGGGCAAGCTTGGTATTCCCAACGGGATCATGGCCCTCTTTGCCGCAGGGGGTAACATTTTCCTTGAAGGCAAGGAAATTTCCCTGGGGAATCCCAAAACCGTTCTTGATGCGGGCATGGCCTTTGTGTCCGAGGACCGCCGGGGAGTTGGTCTCCTCTTGGACGAAAGCCTGGACTGGAACATCGCCTTTGGGGCCATGCAGACCAAGGGCGCCTATCTTAAACCGTTCTTTGGCGGACTCTTCCGGCTTCGGGACGAAAAGGCCATGAAACGGCTGGCAGAAGAATACATCGCCAAACTGGAAATAAAATGTACCTCCAGCAAACAGGCTGCCAAGGAACTTTCCGGCGGCAATCAGCAAAAACTCTGTCTTTCCAAGGCCTTCGCGTTAAACCCCCGGCTCCTTTTTGTGTCTGAACCCACCCGTGGTATAGACGTGGGGGCCAAGAAACTGGTGCTGGAAACTCTTCGTTCCTATAACCGGGAACAGGGAACCACCATAGTAATGATTTCCAGCGAACTGGAGGAACTCCGTTTTATCTGCGATCGGGTAGCCATCGTTGCGGAAGGCCGCATTGCCGGTATTTTAAATCCCGCTGCTCCAACGGCGGAATTCGGCCTCCTCATGTCAGGAGAGGCGGTGTCTTCCGGAGTTTCTTTAGAAGCGGGAGGGACGCATGAGCAGTGAACAAAAAATCCCGGGGCCAAAACTTTCCCCCCGGATAAACGAGTTTATCACCGACTTTGGCTGGCCCCGGCTGATTATCTTTTTCTTTGTGGCATTGCTCTTCATGGCCGCCCCGCTGGTAAAGGTTAATGTTGATAACTCCCTTAAAGATGTACTTGTCCGCTTTGGGCAGAATGGGGTGATGGTCCTGGCAATGGTGCCCATGATGCAGGCCGGGGCGGGGCTTAACTTTGGCCTCCCGGTGGGGATTATTGCAGGTTTGCTCGGCTCTACCCTGGCAATGCAGTTTCATCTTACGGGGATTCTTGGTTTCGGCGGGGCAATTCTGTTCAGTCTGCCTCTGGCGATAATCTTTGGCCTGCTTTACGGAATCCTTCTTAACAAGGTCAAGGGCGAGGAGATGACCATTGCCATGTACATTGGTTTTTCCATCGTTACCTTTATGGCGATCATGTGGCTTATCCTGCCTTTTACCAATCCTACCATGGTTTGGGGTTATACCGGACAGGGGCTGCGGACGACAATTACCCTGGACGGGTACTGGGCCCATGTGCTCAACGATTTCCTTGTAATCCGCATAGGACGGAATTTTGAATTCCCCACCGGGGCGATTTTGTTTTTTGCCTTTATGGCGTTTATCATGTGGCTTTTTATGCGAAGCCGGACCGGTACGGCCCTGACTGCGGTAGGATCCAACCCGGATTTTGCCCGGGCCGGGGGTGTTTCGGCAAACCGTATGCGCCTGGCCAGCGTGGTGGTTTCTACCATTTACGGGGCTGTGGGAATCCTTGTCTATCAGCAGAGCTTCGGTTTTATACAGCTCTACAATGCGCCGCTCTACATGGCCTTTCCCGCAGTGGCGGCGATCCTTCTGGGAGGGGCCTCGGTCAACAAGGCAAGTATCTTCAATGTGGTGGTGGGTACCTTCCTGTTTCAGAGTATTCTGGCCATGACCCCTTCGGTGATCAACAGCGTTCTTAAAACCGATATGTCCGAGGTGATCCGTATCCTTATTTCCAACGGGATGATCATCTATGCCCTAACCAGAAGGACAAAGGTGACCAAATGAAAAAGCTATCCTTGAAACCGGAATTGAACGTAAAACACCGGCTTGCGCAGTTTAATGCTGCCGCCTTTTTGGCGGATAATGCGGTGGTTCTTATTTTTCTAACGATTACTGCTGCGGCCATTCCTCTTTCGGGTTTGTCGGCAGCGTCGATTTTACAGGACATTCTTACCCGCATAGGCAGAAACTGTTTTCTTGTGTTCAGCCTTATCCTTCCCATCATGGCCGGTATGGGGATCAACTTTGGCATGGTCCTGGGGGCTATGGCGGGGGAAATTGGCCTTATCTTTGCGGTGGACTGGAATATCATCGGCGTACCGGGGCTTATCTTTGCCAGCCTTATCGGGATGCCCATCGCAGCCGCTTTGGGGGCCCTGGCGGGACAGATCCTTAACCGGGCCCGGGGCCGGGAAATGGTAACCGGTTATATTCTGGGTTTTTTCATGGACGGTTTTTACCAGTTTGTGGTGCTCTATCTTATGGGTTTTATCATCCCCGTCCATTCCCTTAATATTACCTTGAGCCGGGGGTACGGAATCCGCAATACCCTTACCCTGGATTCGGTACGTCAGTCCCTGGACAAGCTGCTTCCCTTTAACATCAAACTTCCTTCCGGGCTTATGCTTAATTTACCCCTGGCGAATTACCTGGTGATCGCTGTGCTCTGTCTCTTTATCGTGTGGTTCCGGCGGACCAAGCTGGGCCAGGATATGCGTGCCGTGGGGCAGGACCAGCAGGTGGCCCATGCTGCGGGAATTCCCGTGGACCGGACAAGGATCATCGCCATCGTCATTTCTACCGTGCTGGCAAGCCTTGGACAGATTATCTTTCTCCAGAACATGGGGAATGTGGCTACCTACAATGCTCACCGCCAGACGGGATTTTTTGCCGCTGCGGCGATCCTTGTGGGGGGCGCTTCGGTAAGCAAAGCCACGATTACCAACGTGTTTATCGGAACGGTATTGCTGCACTTAATGTACATTGTGGTACCCCGGGCGGGAATTAACCTTTTTGGCAATGCCATGATAGGCGAGTACTTCCGGGACGCTTTTAGTTATGCCGTAATTGCCCTGGCACTGGTCCTCCATGCCTGGCGCAAGCGGGCCAATGCGGAAAAGGCCCGGCAGGGCTTGCGGGGCGGCAGCGCAACCAAGTATACTTGAAAACATGAAGAGAAAATGTCTAAACCCATGGCGGCTGTCCATGGTGATGCTGTTTGTATCCATTGCGGTGTTGTTTTTTGTTTCCTGTGAATCCCAGCAGGTAACTTCTACCGTTCCCGGTGGACTTTCCCCAAAACTGCAAAGTCTGGTTAAAGACGCGGTGTTTGAGGTGGTTATCAAAAAACCCGAAGAAAAAAACATCGTTTACGACAAAGAACTGGATTGGTCGGTTATTCCTTTTGCCATCCGCAGCGATAAATACTACTCTATCGGTACAGCTTTTGCCATCTCCGCCACCGAGGCGCTTACTGCCTTCCATGTAATCGATTTAAGCAGCGAGAGCGATGTCTTTAAGGAATACTATATTCGGGATTCCAAAGGCGATGTCTACGAAGTTGACCGGGTAAACAAAGCTTCCAACGAAAAGGACTTTCTGGTCTTTACCGTTAAGGGCAGAACCTTTTCTTCCTGGTTTGAACTGGACCCTTCCTTTACCGTGAATTCTCAAGTTTACAGTATCGGCAACGCTTTGGGAGAAGGCATTGTGGTTCGGAATGGCCTGGTATTGGGAACCGTACCAGAAGCGGAAGAAGGCCGCTGGAATCAGCTTAAGTCTTCTGCCGACGGCAACCCCGGCAATTCCGGCGGGCCTCTGGTAACTCCCGACGGTAAAGTAGTGGGAGTGGTGGTGGCCCTGCGGGACAATATTCTCTATTCACTGCCCACCTCAGAGGTTCTTTCTGCTCCGGCCAATACAACCCATTTTAGGCGCAGGGCCAGTTACGGCCATCTGCTCCTTTCCAACAGATCAAACAAAGTTTTTGAGATGGATACAGCTCTTCCTGCGGCGTACAAGGATCTGCGCCATACCCTCTACGAAGCTTACAAGGCCCACTATCCTGCAGCCATGTCCGGCTTGTTTGCAGAAGCTCCTGCCTATCTGGATGGCCCCAACAACCGGTATATTCTAAACCAGACGGTAAGCTCGGATTTCCCCGAATTCGCCTTTGTGGACAAAAACGACGATCAATGGAAAATTTCCGATCTGCGGGTGCAGACCTTTGATCTGCCCGGCGATGGGGCGCTTATCCAGTCTTCGGTATCAGACTTTTTGTTGATCAAAATTCGCCGGCCCAAACCGGTATCGCTGGAAAAACTCAACACCGATCCAAAAACGGTGATGGATACCATTCTTGCCGGGGCCAGCAGGGAACGGTCTTTGGGAAGCGGCAAGTACCGTATCCTTTCCTTGGGAGATCCGGTGGCAGCCGGCGAATACCGGGACAGGCAGGGCAGAACCTGGATTAAAACCTGGTGGCTCCTTGATTTTGAAGATTCGATCATGCTGGCCTATATACTCCCCATGCCCAACGGTCCGGTGGTTTTTATGACCAAGCAGGATTCGGACGAACGCCATGTATACGAGTGGGATATGGAAGCTACCTGCGACCGTATTACCGCCGCCTACCGGGGAGATATGGGGGAATGGAGCGAATTCCTTTCCATGAAAAAGTGGATTCCCGATTCCCTTAAAAGTGTTTCTTTTGCCTGGAACGAGGGGCAAAAAACCATAAACCTTTCCATGTCCCAGTTTTCCCTTAAAGCCGACAGCGCTGTTTTTGACTGGACTTCCCAATCTACCCTGCTTATGGTTCCTGCCTATTACCAGAAGGATAATAAAATCGAGTATGGTTTCCGCTCCATCGTTGTTCAGAAAGACATAAAGGGCAACGATTATTTTATGATCCACCAGCATGTAAAACCCGATGAACGGCTGGGGGTAAAATCCATGGAATTCTGGAATGATGTGGTAGCGGCAAAGTATCCCTTTGACGGTGTCAGCCGCCTTTCTGCCAAGGACAATACCGGTTCAGCCGGAGGGCTTCTCTCCCAGGCCGGAGTATCCCAGGATGTGCGGTATTCCCTGTACCTGAATATGGAAAACCCCGGAGATGAAGCGCTCTTAAACAAACGGTACAAAACCCTGGAAGGGGAAATCTCGATAACCAAGTGAGACCGTTTTAACGGAGATGGTATGAAGCGAAAATTGATTTGGACGCTGGTTGTTGTCTTTTGGTTTGCCCTGGGGGTGTTGATTTTTGTTACCAGCCGCGGTCACAGTCTCTTGCTGGACAACCGAAATGTTGAGTCTCCGCAGATCCAGGCGCCGGAAGAAATAACCATTGAGATTGATGGACAGAAAGAACTAAGCCTTTACCGGGGCGACAGGGACCGTCTTACCGTTACCGGATCAAAACACCGGATTAGGGTAACAGTTGCCGGCGGCGGCGCTCCCTTTGAAGGGACCTTTACTCTGCCCATTCGGGGAGATATGTACCTGCTTTCGGTGCCCAAAATGCTGGCCGGTACGGAGCCCTTTGTGGAAGTGTTTTATACCGTTCCGGAAACCCGGAATGTGGAAGAGAGCCCTGCCGATGAACCCCTTGTGGAGCCGCTGATTTAAGCGCTTGCACTAAAGACTCCTTTTAGGGTAGGATAAACTCATGAAAAAGGGTCTTTGTTTAATGGTTTTAATCCTGGTTTTGGCGGCTTTTTTTGGCCCCCGTGCCCAGGGACAGGAAATCTTGACCGCCGGACGGTATCTGGAGCAGGTTGCTGTACGGTATAGTTCCATCAAAACCTATATTGCCCGGATCGCCATCCAAAGCGGCGGTACCCAGATGTATGGCACGGTTTATGCCATGATGCCGAATTTTCTTCGTATTGACTTTACTTCCCCCGCCGAACAGGTAATCCTCTACAATGGGGAAAGCCTTATGATATTTCTTCCCGGTGAACGGGCCATTCTTAACCAAACGGCATCAAGCCAGGGAGGGGCCAACCTGGCTACCGCCAGGGGGCTTAATCTGTTACAGCGGAACTATGTACCGGCCTTTGTAGTCGGCCCTGCTCCGGTACCTATCGAAAGCGGTTCCAGCGAAATGGTGGTAAAACTTAAATTGGCCCGCCGTTCCCCTGGCGAAGGGTTTACCGAAATTATTCTGGACATTTCCCCGGATACCCAGCTTATCCGGCGTATTACCGGCAGGACCATTACCGATACCGTTGTGCGTTTTGATTTTTCCGGCGTAAGCCTTAATACAGGGATCCCTGAACGGCTCTTTGTTTTTGAATCGCCTCCGGCTTCCAATATGTACAATAACTTCCTTTTACGGGGCGCCGATTAACAAAATAGGAGCGGATTGTGGAATCCCTTGGAGATAAACTAAAATTGGCCCGTGAAGCCAAGGGCTATTCCTATGATTATGTAGGGCGGGAAATCAATATTGCCCGCCGCTACCTTGAGGCCCTGGAAACCGAGGATTTTTCCAAATTCCCCGGCGAGCCCTACCTTTTGGGCTTTTTGCGGAACTATGGCGAATACCTGGGACTTGATGTTAACGAACTCTTGTCCCTGTACCGGGCCATGAAAATTCAGGAACAGCCTGTTCCGGTGGAGCAGTTATTACGTTCTCCCCCTTCGTTCCCAAAACCGCTTATTGTGCTTATCTGTGTTTTTTCCGGCCTCATTGTTGCCGGTTTTGTAACTTACTTTGCCTTTATCAGAACTCCGGCAGAACCATTCCAGCGTAATATCGTACAGCTTCCCATGGAATACATCCTGGAAGGGACCTTTCTGGAGCGGCGTTTTTACCAGGGCGATACGGTTCTTATTCCCCTGGGAGCGGAACAGTTTAAGGCGGAACTGCGGAGTTTGGAAGATCCCCTGACGCTTATTATGCCCGGCGGCAGTGTGGTATTAAATCTTTCCGGAGATACCGATGTGGATCTGAACGGCGATGATATTGCCGATATACGTTTAAGCCTTTCCGACTATGATAAAAATAATCCCGCCGCCGGGGCTTTGATTCGCTTTGATACCCATGTGGCTTCCGTTTCCGATACAACCATTCTTCCCGCTGCAACGGCAGAGTCCCAGTCCGGTACGGTTATTTTTAGTTCCACCAATACCTATCCCTTTACCCTGGAGATCAAGTTCCAGGGTTCCTGTATGTTCCGTTGGGAAGTGGATCGCCGGGAACGGCGGGAACAGTATTTTTCCCGGGGGGAAACGTTCACTATTCCGGTCCAGAATACAATAAGGCTCTGGAGTTCCAATGCCACTGCGGTGACGGTGGAACTAAACGGAGCAGGCCGGACAGTGGCCCTGAATTTGGGAACCGCCGGCGAAGTGGTGGTGATTGATCTGCGCTGGCTTAGGGACAACGAAGGACGTTTCCGCCTTACCCAGTACCGGCTTGAATAGCCGGACGATTTTTTTATACTTTTTAGCTTTTTATACGATGGATTTCAACTTTTGTGGATAGCCGGGGGTTCAAAATTTGTGGAAACTGGTTCTGCGGGGGACTTAAAAGCGTTGTTAGTCCCCCGCAGTTGGTTTAGTATTCAGCTTTACCCTTGCGGTTTTTTTTCATCAGTTTGCGGGCAATTGCTTTCTTTTTCCGGTTAAGGATTGTGGAGGGTTTTTCGTAGTACTCCCGTTTTTTATATTCCCGGATGATGCCTTCTTTTTCCACCATCCGCTTAAAACGTTTAATGGCCTTTTCAAGCATTTCGTTATCGTCTACAACAATATGAGCCAAAAATATTCACCTCCTTTCCCTGCGGTCAAAGTTCCCAATTGGGTTATTCGTTCAGTATAGCCAGAATAGCATCTTTGTCAAGGAGCTTTCGTCCCAGGAACGAGGCCGGATCGGTGTTTTCTGTGGCTACCCGGACTTCCCAGTGGAGGTGGGCTCCGGTGGCAAAACCCGTGGCTCCCGCATCCCCCAGCCGGGTTCCGGTTTGGACCAGGTCCCCTTCGGACACGGTTATTTTGTCCATGTGGTAACAGAGCGAATAGACCCCGGGCATGTGTTCGATTACCACCGTATTTCCGGTGACGATCCGGAACTGGGCCAGCACCACCTTGCCCGGGGCACAGGCGGCAATGGGGGTTCCCGTAGGGGCCCGCCAGTCTACCCCGGCATGGATGGAACTGCTGGACCTGCCGTCGGGGTATTTGTATATTCTCCGGCCGCCAAACCGGCTTGTCTGGACCGTCGAATTAACAGGCATAATAAAGTTTCCCAGCGTATGGACTTCATCGCCGGTCCGGGCCCAAATGGCCCACATCTGTTCCGCCTGGCGGGTTTTTTCCGGGTCCGGTTTGGTAAGGATATCCGTCATGGCGCTGGTAATGTTGATTGTTTCGGTAGAAAAGATACGTTCTGTTATAACAAGTTCCAGTGTAGCAAGGGTCTTGCCGCCTGCCTCTATACGCAAAAGAGCCGGGCCTGCACCGGCAGTGGAAGGAACCGCCATTACTGCGGCGCTTACCGGACCCCTGCTGCTTATTTCTTCCAGGTTAAAAAACACTGCCCGGTTAAGCTGTTTGTCCCCTTTAATAAGCGTTGCCTGCATCCGGGCGGAACCGGCGGCATTTTGGGGTACGCCGGTTCCTGCGGCGGCTACCACAAAGGGTTCACCGGGTTTAAGGTTTCCTTTGGAATCGCCCAATACGGCGGCCTTGAATGGCAAGGCCCCGCCGGTACGCCCAGAGATCGCTGATCCTGCCGCTGCGGATCCCGAGGCGCTGTTCCGGGTTTCAGTCCGGACCGGCATTGTTTGGGCGCAGCCGGGTAATATCGTATAAAAAAAGAGCAGCGCCGCCGCGGTACTAAACCGGAGGACTTTTGTAAAACGGGTTTGTAACATTTGTTGTTTTAGTGTACCGGGCTCCGGGAAAGGGGTCAAGTTCCTGTTTTTTGCGAAACCTGTAAATCTTTTACCGAGAGCTGCGGGGTTTCGGAACCATTAAACCAATTCCTGTTTACCCTGTACACCAGGTCCACTGTATCGCCCAGCTTAAAATCAACATTGATCTTGTTTACTGCGTTAAAGTATATGGCGGGCCATTTGAGCTTTCCCGTATCCAGCGTAAGTTGTACATGTTTAAGTTCACCCTTGCCGCAGGGTTTTATGTCACTTATTTTAAGGCCCCGCGAAAGAAACACCAGCGGCGGGTTTTTTTCACCACAGGGTTCAAAACGGTCCGCCAGGCGGAGCAGATACAGGTCCTTTTTACCCCGGATTTTGGGGTCTTCTTCTTCACGGGAAAGATAGGGCAGGGGAATTTCCGCATCAATTTCCAGATGGTCTTCTGTATCAAGTCCCAGTTCCATATTTGCCGTTATGCCCCTTAGGCGATCCAGGAGGGTATCCCACTTTGTTCTTTCCATGGTGAACCCTGCGGCAAAGGGATGGCCGCCGTAACCGAGAAAAAGATCCGCACACTGTTCCAGAAGAAAATGCAAGTCGTATTCCCGGGCTGAACGGAGGGATCCTTTAACAATACCTCCGCTGTATTCATTGGAGTCTAAAAAAGTTGCGGCCAAGACAGGTACTTTTAACTTTTCCACAAGGCGGCTGGCCGCCAGTCCCGGAAGACCGGGCAGTATGTTTTCTCCTGCAAAAACGGCAAAGTTTTGGGAGTACGTTTCCATACTTTTTTTTGCCTCCGGTATGGCCCGGTAACAAAGGTCCTCTATAAGGCGCTTTCGTTCTTCATTCATTGCCGAGAGTTCCACCGCCAGAACATCCCGTTCTGCCGGATCTTCCGCCAGCAGCAGTTTTACCGCTTTTTCCGCCTTACCCATGCGGCCCGCCGCATTAATTACCGGGGTAAGGTACCAGGCAATGTTATCCGCCGAAAGCGGCTTCCCCGTCAGTTCTTCCTTAAAAAGGATAGCCTGAATGCCTGGCCGGGGTTTTTTCAGTATCGATTCAATGCCCTTCCGCACGATAAGGCGGTTTTCATCCCGCAGGGGCATAATGTCGGCAATGGTTCCCAGGGCGGCAAGCTGGAGGTCCGAGCCGTCTTCTTCGTCAAAGAACCGTTCTTTCCGCTGGACAAAACTGACAAAAAGATTAACAAGCACATCCAGTTCACCTAAACGCTGTTCCTGGTAACGGCCAATCCGGGAGAGTTCTCGCAGCATAAGAAGGCTTTTACCCGCCGCCTGGGGAATCTGGCGGCTAATTTCTCCGGCCATGTCGAGCATTTGTATTTCCACGGCATTGCCAAAGGCCTGGGAAAAGATTTTTTGCTGTACCGGAAGATCCCAGCAGAGTATCTGCTGACCCGAAAGAAATACCGGCAGCCGGGTATCGGCGATGCCTGCCATGCCGGGGACCACCGTTTCGGTGAGTGTGTCGATAACCGTTAGGTTACGGAGTTTGGCTATTTCGATTACAAAGGCATCGTTGCTGGGCCGTGCATTAAGCAGGCAGATTGGCTGGCCATAGACTTCACTCTTCATGGCAAAACGCAGGGCCGACACCAGTTTGTAGGCAACGGCACATCCGGAGAGCTGTGTAAAAGAATAACGGTTCTGCTGGTGTATAACAGCCAGCCGGGGATTTACCAGTGCATCTGCATCGGGAAGATCTTTTGGCGGGTTATGATGATCCGTTACCACCACCGAAACGCCCAATTCCGCCGCCCGGGTTATCTCTTCCCGGTTGGAAATGCCGCAGTCCACGGTAATGATAAGGCTGCCGTAATTGGCGGCAAATTCTTCTATTGCCGCAATGGAAAGGCCGTAGGGCTCATCCGCCAGAGGAAGCCTCCATTGGACATCAAAGCCGCTGCGGCGGAGAAAATCGGTAAGTAAAACGGTACCGGTAATGCCGTCCGTATCCCTGTCGCCAAAGACCATTACCTTTTCTCCCTCTTCTTTGGCGGCAAGGATCCGTTCTACCGCATCTTCCATGCCGGGAAGTTCAAAGGGATTGCGGAGATGCCGGAGGTCGTTTTCCAGATAGTAGCGGATTTCTTCTCCGGTACGGATTCCCCGGCGGAGCAATATCGACGCGGTAAGAAGATCGCAGCCGTATTTTTCCGAGAGGGTTTTTACATCATCCGGGGCAAGTTCAGTTTTGTGCCATTCCATTACATTGTTCCTCGAACTTTTGTGACGCTATCGGGTCTAATTTCTTTAAGGACAAGTTTTCTTTCCGGCGGTATTTTTTCGCTGTATTCTACCGCTGCTTCAAGCTGGGGCAGGGCTGTCTTTAATCCTTCTTCGGCAGCGGCCCAAACGGTCATGAGGACATCTCCGGCTTTTACCGTTTCGCCGCTCTTTTTGTGGAACTGTATTCCCGCAGTGGGGCTTACCGGATCTTCGGTACGGTTCCGGCCTACTCCCAGGGCTACTGCGGCGCGGCCTACTTTCCACGCATCGATACGGCAAAGATACCGCTCTCTAACCTTCGATTCCGGAACACGGATTTCCGCACTGACGGGGGAACGCCATTTGCCCCGGAGTTCCAGAAGTTTTACCGGATCCCCGCGCTGGCTTTTAACATTTTGCAAAAAAAGTTCCCGTGGTTTTCCGCCGGCGATACAATCTTCGCAAAGCTTCCGGCCTTCTTTGGAATCCGCCGCCTTGCCGCCCAGGACCGCCATGCGGGCCCCCAGTTCCAGGGTTACTTCCATTAAATCCGCCGGTCCCGGCGCACCCCGGAGCCCTGCACCTTCAAGGCAGTCCAGGCTTTCTTCCACTTCAAGAAAATTTCCCACCATGTTTCCCAGGGGTTCATCCATATCGGTTAAAAGGGCGATGATCTTTTTACCCATGGCCGCTCCGGTATTAACCAGGGACCGGGCAAGTTTTTCGGCCTGGGCAGCTTCTTTCATAAATGCGCCGGAACCGTACTTAACATCAAAGACCAGGCCCTCGGCTCCTTCGGCTGCTTTTTTGGAAAGGATGCTGGCGGTGATAAGGGGAATGGATTCCACTGTAGAAGTTACATCCCGTAGGGCATAGAGAAGCCGGTCTGCGGGAACCACCTCTTTGGTTTGACCGGTCATGGCAAAACCGTCGGCGGCAAGAATAGTACGGAATTCTTCTATAGAAAGATTGGTCCTGAATCCGGGGATTGCCTCTAGCTTATCCAGAGTTCCCCCGGTGTGGCCTAAGGCCCGGCCGGACATCATGGGGTCGCGGATTCCCAAAGCGGCGGCCAACGGGGCCAGAATAAGGCTCGTTTTATCCCCTACGCCGCCGGTAGAATGTTTGTCAACAAAGGGACCGGGGATACCGGAAAGATCCATCACGGTACCGGACCGGAGCATTACATTGGTAAGGGTCGCTGTTTCCAGAGCGCTCATGCCCTGGAAAAACACTGCCATGGCCCAGGCGGAAACCTGGTAATCGGGGATTGACCCCGCCACATAACCACCGATGAGGAATTCAATTTCTTCCCGGCTTAGTTCTTTTCCGTCCCGCTTGGCGGCGATAATATCTACAGCTCTCATGTCCTCTCCACTAAAACAACTGTTTTATAAGTCCCCTAAGTTCTCCCAGGGAAGCGGTATCCAGATTGTACCGGACTAATTCTGCCGGGGACCTGTCCTGTACCGCCAGAAGCCAGCGCCGGGCGCCGGGCCCCAGAACTGCCCCCGGTCTAAAACCGGAATAGGCTGTTTTGCCCCCGGCAGAATGTACCTGGAGCGCGCAGTTTTTACAGAGGAATCCTTCGCCGGGAATAAACCATAGTATCCCATCGGCAGCTGCTTCACAAGAGCAGGAAGCGCAGCGGCCCGGATCGTTCCGGTTATCCAAAAGACCCGCCCAATTCCAGAGAAAGTGAAGCAGGATTCGTTCACACTGATCTTCGCTAGCGTTTTCCAGGGCATCCAGTGCGGCATTGGCCAGCCCTAGCGCTTTTTCCCAGGCACCGCCGCCGCCGTGGCCGGCAAGAATAGCCCCGGCAATAAGGGTGGCAGTCTCGCTCCGTTCATACAGTTCCCGCAGTCCCGGCCTCCAGGACCGGACATCAAAATCGCTTACCTTGCGAAAGTCCTTGGCCGGGTCCCGGTAACTAAAGAGTAAGCCCGAATTAAAGGGAGATACATGGGAACGGAGGCGGCTTTTGGGCCCCCCAAAAAGGGTAGCGCTGATGATCCCCTCCGCCTCGCTTAGAAAAAAGGCCTCCCGGTTGGATTCCCCCGATGAACGAACCCGGAGAACCAGCGCCGGGGAAGAAAATGACCGCTGCATATAAAAGGATACCATGAAAAATAAAACTTGACAGACCCTGGTTTGTGGCTTATGATATAATGTAATGGCCATTAAGATAATGGTTATTAATTTAATGGACATTATCTTAATGGTCATTACATTATATATTACTTGTTTGCCGGAAGAGGAAAAAATGGATTTTTGCGACAGGGAAGAAGAACAGGCGGCGCTGGAACGGAACCGGATGCAAGCAGAAAAGACAGGCCTTTTTACCCTCATGATAGGCAGGCGCCGTATAGGAAAAACGGCCCTGCTTCTGGAGTCTGTCAGGGGGCACCGGTACCTCTATCTGTTTGTGTCCAGAAAAACCGAGGCCCTGCTTTGCGCTCAGTTCCAGAAAGAAGCGGAACACTACCTTGGCTTCCGCAGCTTTGGCGAAATTCGGGGTTTTAGGGATTTATTTGAAGGACTGTTACTTTTTGCCGAAAAAACCCCCTTTACTTTGATTATTGATGAATTCCAGGATCTGGAACGGATTAACCCTGCCATTTTTAGCGAAATACAGGATCTGTGGGACCGGTATAGGCAAAAGAGCCGGATCAATTTTATCGCCTGCGGTTCGGTCTATTCACTCATGATGAAAATTTTTGAAAACGGCAAAGAACCTCTTTTTGGCAGGGCCGATTCAAAATTCGTTATAAGGCCCTTTAAGATAGCCGTGATTAAAGAAATTCTCGCTTCGTATCATGCCCGCTATAACAGCGAAGATCTTCTTTGCCTTTACTTGCTTTCGGGCGGGGTTCCCCGGTATATCAGCATTCTTATGGATGCGGGGGCGGTAACCAGGGCAAAGATGCTTAAGGCAGTCTGCGCCATGGATTCCCCCTTTCTTGGCGAAGGCAGGGAACTTCTTGTTTCCGAATTTGGCAGGGACTATGGAACGTATTTTTCCATACTCCAGCTTATTGCCCGGGGAAAAACTACCCAAACCGAAGTTGATTCGATCATCGGCAAAAATACCGGTTCGTACCTGGCGGCTCTGGAACGGGATTATTGCCTTATCCAGAAACACAAGCCTCTTTTTTCCAAACCGGAAAGCAGAAATGCCCGCTGGAAAATTGACGACAACTATCTGCGTTTTTACTTCCGGTTTATCTACCCCAATCAGACCCTTATTGAAACGGGCAGGAATGCAGCGCTCCTGGAATTGATTGAGCAAAACTACGATACCTATTCGGGGCTTGTTTTGGAGCAGTACTTTAAAACAAAAATGAGCGAGGAGGGATCTGCTCTTATTGGTTCCTGGTGGGACCGCAAAGGGGAAAACGAGATTGACCTTATTGCCTATAACAAAACAGAAAAAAGCGCTCTCCTGGCCGAAGTAAAACGAAATCCCAAAAAAATAAACGTAAGTGTTCTGGAAGGAAAGGCCCGGTCCCTAACGGAGTTATCCGGCTGCCGCCTTGAATACCGGGGACTTTCTTTAAAAGATATGTAAGTGCCGGGTGATATTATGTCTGCTGGGACTGTGGGGCATTTGCGTTTGCCGGCACCGGTATGCGTATCCGTTCAATGGAGCGGGCCTTTCCCTGGCTGTCGGATTCTATCAACACCCCCTGGAGTTCGCATTTATCCCAGGTTTCTCCTTTCCATTCGGGAATACCCGTAAGGTATTCCCGAATGCGGATGGAGCTGTCTGTTCCCCCTACCGACTCGGTACTGCCGGTTCTTCCGGCATCACAGATAAGCGCAGTGCCGTTGATAATTCCTTCATCCGCGGTTTGTACCCGGTTATGGGAACCGATAACCGCAGTACAGTACCCCGCTGCGGCGGCAAAGAGGGTGCGTTTTTCACCCGAAGCCCAGGCATGGAAGTCCAGGAGTACATAGGGAGTTTCGGTACGGAGTTTTTTCAGCAGTGCCGGCAGTTCTTCAAAGGGGCTGCTGGCCCGCAGACGGTTAAAGTTTGTTCCCAGAAGAACAAGCACCGCAGCGGTTTTTTGCCCGTCACCGGCTTTGAATACCCGCCACCCGCTTCCGGGTACCTCGGAAACCGGCGGACCCAAATTGGCGGGCCGCAGTACATAGGGGAGCCGGGGCCAGTGTTCTACCAGATCCTTTTTGTAAAAGGAGTAGTCCCCGGTGGTAATGACATCGGCCCCGAGTTTGCGGATATAGGCGGCGTGGTTGCGGCCCAGGCCCTTTCCGCCGGTGGCGCCGTCGGCACAGACGACGGTAAAATCCACCTGACGGTTTTTTTTAAGATCCGGCAGGGCTTTCTTAAGTGCATAAATGCCCGCTTTGCCTACTACTTCGGCTATATAGAGAATGGTCACGCGGATTATACCCGCTCGTGTCGGGTGAGCAGGGAAAGGTTCCGCTCAAATTCTGCGGCCGCCCGGTAATCCTTAAGTTCCCGGCAGACATCCCGCAGGTTAAAAAGGGCATCTTCGTAGAGGGGGGCCAGGGCTACCGCTTCTTCAAAACAGTGGCGGGCTTCTTCGTAACAAGCCTGGGCAAAGTAGAGAACCCCCAGATTGTTCCAGCTTTTGGGAGAACCTTCGTTCCGGCTCAGGGCCAGGTGGTAACAGTCTTCTGCCAGTTCAAATTGTTTTTGTTCATAGTGGATAAGACCCATGGAAAACCATGCTTCGTCCAAATCGGTGTTGATGGAAAGAGCCTGGTAAAAGCTTTCCAGGGCTTCGTCATAATCGCCGGTACGCTGCTGGGCTATGCCCAAATTGAGCCACAAGAGGGGGTTTTCCGGCTCCAATACCAGGGCCCGGCGGAACAGAGGAATAGCTTCGTTGGGCCGGCGGGCTTCGGTTAGTGCGATACCTGAATCATTTAAGAACATAGCTGTTTCCATATCCTAAACAAAATATACCCCCATTTGCTTGAAATAACCAAAAAATGGGGTTTTTTATTGGGAAATCGCTGTTAATAAGCCAAAAATGGGTGTTTCTTGGAAGTTTACAACTCTAAGCGGTGTAAAAAACCTTCGAGCGACACAAAATTGCTGGTTCCGGTACAAATTCCGTCCCGGTAGTAGCGGACATAGGGAATTTCCCGGTTCTCATAGGCATTTTCCTTAAAAGCCATAAAGGGCTCAAACCAGCTTACCAGATCGTATTCGGTATAAAGGATCGAAAGATCCGGCAGGCGTTTTTCCGCTTCTGCGAGGTACGAAAACATGGTCTTCCACTGGGGGCACCAGCTTTGAGTTAAGATAAGGGCTGCCCTGCCGGGAATGGCGGAAAGGTCAAAATCCCCGCTTTCCATGGCTTTCCGGCAGCTATCTTCGGTTAGAATCTGAATCATAATTTAAGACTATTACAAAATCGAAAAAAATGCTATAATACTTATAAGGTGAAAGATCTAGGCGAGTATAACGAGAGTACCCCGGAGTACGAATTATTCTCTTTCCTTTATGACAAGCTGATCTGCAGGGAATTTACGGTTTTTTCGGCCCTTAAAACCTTTGTTCAGCCTATCTTAAGGGATACCCGTACCCATCCGGTGATTATGCGCTGTTTTGAACTGATAAAACGGCTTAACTGGGGGTTTTTTTCTGATATGACCTTCCAGAGCCACCGGCGGCTCTGGAAAGAACTGGTTATTCCCGACCAAACCTTTCCCGAAGCGGGGGATCTAAAAGATACCCTCCAGATTTCCAACCTGTACATCGCTATGCTGGATATTCATGGGTATACCAAATTTTGCATGGATTCCCGGAAAAATCTGTCCATGATGCATACCCTGGACTGGGCAATGAATACCGAGGTCCGGCGTATTTCTACCTGCTGCCAGGCGGTAAGCCAGCGGGAGCGGGGGGACGAGATGGTGGTAGTCGCCGCCAGCGCCACCGATGCCCTGACGGTTTCCCTGGCAATTATGGACTACTTTGGAAAAACCAACTATGTGGACGATCCGGCTATTTCCACCCGGCGGCAGGGCAATGCCGATGCCCTGCCGGTATTTAAGTGTTCCGCAGGGATCACCGGAGGTAATACCCAAAGCCCCCTGATCATTACCGAAAAAGGCAACCTGGCGGGTTTCCTTCTTAATTCCGGGGCGCGTCTCCAGACCAGGGCTAACGAACTTTCTTCCAAAGAAAGCAGGATCATGGTGGCAAAACAGGTCCAGATGAACTTTATCAAGGAAAACCAGGGGACCAAGTGTACCCTTATTAAAAATAACGTTGTGTATTTCTTTGATACGGGCCACATTGAATTTAAGGGAGTTATGATCCCCACCTGCGAAGTGGTCTTCAAAGAAGAGGAACGCTACAAAGAACAGTTTAGCGAAGAACTGGTGAGGCTTTTTGGATCGATTAAGGAATCGCTGTGGGAACAGCGGATATATCTGGATTTAATGGACCTGCTTTCCAAGGTTGCGTCGGTGATGCCCAAGTTCACCATTACGCCTTCAAAGCCCATCAACGGCATGATGAGTATTACCAACGATTCCTTTATGCAGCTTTGCCGGCTTGCCATTAAAGCGTATTCCCATGACGAAGACTACGGCGCTGCGGTAAATTACCTTCGGGATTGTATTGGTGTTGTTGAACAGATTCCCGGTTATGACAGGCTTATTGTGGATTACCTTAAGGGTGTGGCTGACAAATACGAAACACTCCTTAAAAGTTACGATGCGGCAATTGACAGGGAAATAGAAGAAAAGGCTGTTCAGATATACCAGGGCCAGTACCAGAAAGCCTGGCAGGCTGCCAGAAATGCTGTGGGGATTTACGAAAAACTTAAGGTCATGGGCCGCAAGAGTCCGGTGATTCCCAAAAAGAAAGCGCTGTGGTTTAACCTGATTAAGGCAAACAAGGAACAAATGGTCTTTACCCTTTATTCGGGGAAAAAATAAAACCGGGAAAAAGATGAAAGCGTTGATAATTGGCGGCGGCGGAAGAGAACACGCCATGGCCTGGAAACTTGCCCAATCGGAAAAAATAGAAAAGGTATATGCGGCGCCGGGTAACGGCGGAACCGCCGGAGAAAAAAACTGCGAAAATGTAGACCTTCTGGGGCGGGACCCGGCGGAAGAAGAAATACAGGAAGCGTTGATCCGTTATGTAATAAAAGAAAATATTGATTTAACCGTGGTTGGTCCCGAAGCCCCCCTGGCAGCGGGCATAAGCGACCGCTTCCGGGCGGCGGGACTGGCCATTGTGGGACCCGGCGCAGCTGCGGCCAGGCTGGAAGCAAGCAAGGCCTATGCCAAAGGTTTTATGGAAAAGTACGGTGTCCGCGCCGCCCGTTCTCTGGCTTTTACCGAAGCCCGCGGCGCGCTGGAGGCGCTTAAGATACACTTTGCCGGGGGAAAAACCGGCGGCACTCCGCCTTTGGTGATCAAAGCCGACGGCCTTGCAGCGGGTAAGGGTGTGGTGATTGCCGCAGACCGGGCTCTGGCAGAAAAAACAGTTGTCTCTTTTATGGAAGAAAAAACCCTGGGGGACGCAGGAAAAAAACTTCTGCTGGAAGAATTTCTTAACGGCCCGGAAGTATCGGTCCTGGCGGCGGTAAGTTGTGTTCCCGGCAAAAAGGGGGTAATACTTCCCTTTGTATCCGCACGGGATCACAAGCGGCGTTTTGACAATGACCAGGGACCCAACACGGGAGGCATGGGAGCAATAGCGCCGGTACCGGATTTTAACGCCGCCCTGCAAGAGGATTTTATGGAAGCGATTCTAACTCCCACTTTGCGGGGTTTGGAAGCGGAAGGTTTTGATTACCGGGGTTTTATTTTCTTTGGTCTTTTGATACAAAACGGTAAATGTTATTTATTGGAATACAATGTCCGGCTGGGAGATCCCGAAACCCAGGCGGTACTGCCCCTTTTGGATTCGGACTTTGGTGAACTTTGTATGGCCGTCGAAAACGGCGCCCTAAACGATTTCCGTCTGAACTGGAAACCCGGTGCGGTTTGCGCTCCTGTGGCGGTTGCCGCAGGTTATCCCGGAGATTACCGCAAGGGCGACCCTATTGCCCTTAATGAAACGGCCTTTGCCAAAACCAGGGCGGTCCTTTTTGCCGCCGGTGCTCTTCGCAGCTCCGGCGGTCCCGCCGGAACGGGACTGCGCAGTTCCGGGGGCCGGGTGCTGGCTGTATCGGCCTATGGCGCTAACGCTGCGGATGCCAGAAAAAAAGCCTACGAGGCTCTGGGGGCGCTTAACTTTGAAGGGATGGATTACCGCCGGGACATAGGCGGCAAAACCAGTTAACGTTTATGGATAAAGACGATCCGCTCCTGTGGCAGCTGCTTCTCCAGTTAATTCTTATTGCCTGTAATGCATTTTTTGCCTGTGCGGAGATTGCCCTTTTATCGGTTAATACGGTCCGGCTGGAAAAACTTGCCGCCGGAGGCAAACGCCGGGCAAAGCGGCTTTTGGAACTGACCAAAAGGCCTGCAAAGTTTCTTGCCGCCATTCAGGTGGGAATTACCCTGGCGGGTTTTTTGGGCAGCGCCTTTGCGGCGGAAAATTTTTCCGCCAGAATAAAAACCGCCGCGGCCGCCGCGGAGATTCCGCTTAGTCCGGAACTTATCGGCACGGTGTCGCTGGTTCTAATTACCCTTGTTCTTTCGTTTTTTACGCTGGTGCTGGGGGAATTGGTTCCCAAACGTATTGCCATGCACCGTGCAGAAAAACTGGCCTTTGCCTTTTCCACTCCGGTGGCTGTTGCTTCGAGTATCTTTGCCCCGGTGGTGTGGCTTTTAACAAAATCTACCAATGCTCTGCTCCGGCTTTTGGGGATTGATCCCGAAGCAGAAAAAGCGGCGGTTACCGAAGAAGAGATACGCCTTCTTGTTGATGCGGGCAGTGAACGTGGTTCCATTGCCGCCGGTGAACAGGAAATTATTCACAATGTATTTGAGTTTAACGACAAGACCGCCGGAGATGTGATGACCCACCGTCGGGATGTGGTACTCTTATGGCTTAAGGATGATGACGAAACCTGGGAGTCTACCATCATCGAAACCAGGCACAGTTATTATCCGGTCTGCGGAGATACGGTAGACGATATCCGGGGTGTTCTTTCGGCAAAAGATTATCTGGCCCAGAAGGATCGTTCCCGGGGCGAAGTAATGGAAAAGGCCGTTCACCCTGCCCAATTGACGCCCAATACCGTGGGAACCCATGTGTTGCTTAGAAAAATGAAAGCCCGGCGTAATCACTTTGCCCTGGTACTGGATGAGTATGGAAGCCTGGACGGAATTATTACCATGTATGATCTTCTGGAAGAATTGGTGGGAGACCTGGCCAATGAGGACGACCCTGCGGAAATTCCTTTGATTGAAAAAAAAGAAGACGGCCTCTGGCGGGTTTCGGGCGGGGCGGGCCTGGACAGGCTGGAGAGGGAAACCGGTCTTTCCCTTTCCGGCGAAAACTACGGTACCTTTGCGGGTTTTGTTTTTACCCTGCTGGGCCGTTTTCCCGATGACGGCGAACAGTGCAGTTTGGTTTATCCCGCTGTTTCGTCCGGCGCCAATCCCCAGCTGCACATTACCGTTACCGAAGTGCGGGATCACCGGCTGGTGTCGGCGCTGGTTAGGCTTGTAACTCCATCTGAGTGATCATAAGCTTTAATCCGCTCTGGGGGTTCGTATATTGTCCTGGCGGCCTGACTGCTTAACCCTGCTTTCCACTTCCCGGGCCTGATTAGGTTTGTCCATGGCCCGCAGAATATCCGCAGCGCGCCGCCAGGAAAGCACTGCGGAATCCTCATCTTCCATTTTGTGATACACATCCCCCGCTGCAGTCCAGTCCATGGCAAGCCCAAAAGAATTTTCTGCCCGGCGGTCAAAACGTACCGCCTGGTTTAGCGCTTCAATGGCCGAAGTATAGTTTCCTGCCACGGAACGGATCGACGCAATAAGGTACCAGTCGTAAGCGGCCTGTTCCAGATAGTTTTCCTTGTCATGGATAGCCAGGGCATTCATAATGGACGTTTCCGCTTCGGCATAACGGCCCAGATCTTTTTCTGCCAGTCCTCTGGCGGTCCAGCCCATGGCGCTTAAGAGCTTATCGGGCTGGAGCTTTTCCTGTTCTTCCAGAACCAGGGAAAGGGCTTCTTCCGGATTTATCCTGCCGGAAAGCAGCATACTCCTTGTACGGTAAACCCGGTTGGCAGAAACAAGCACCGGCTCTCCGGCAAAGGCTGCTTCCACCTCGGCATCGCGCCAGATCTTTTCTGCCTCGGGGGTCCGGCCCAGGGCATGGAGGGCGTTTGCCCGGCCCATGTTAACCCTGATCCGCAGAGACGGCCGGTCGGTCATTACCGCAAGCCGCCAGGCTTCGGTAAGGAGCGAAAGCGCTTCGGTATAATTGCCTTGATCCGCCTCTTTGTTGGCCTGGCCTATGAGGGTATCGGTCATGGACTGGATGGTATAAATTTCCGCCGGCCGTTTGGGGGCAGTTGAACAGGAAACAAAAAAGACCGGGAGGAAAACAGCCGCAAGCAAAAGGAAAAAAAACCGGCGGCAGTTTTGCCCGTTTTCCGGCGGAATTACGGAGAAAAAAGGCCCGGCTGTTTCTGTGTGTTTCACTTTTACTCCGCCTAAAAAGTAATATTTCTGGGATTTGTTCCGCTGGAATCAATCTCTGCGTGTTCAGGAATACCCTTACGCAAAAGGGGATTGTTCCGCAGTGAAATAAGCACATCCTCGGCAGCCTGAATGGTTGTCCTTGTTCTGGCAATAAGATCGTATATATGGGGCATTTCCCGGGGCAGATGAACCGTGGACTGTTCCACATGATCCAGGGTTTGTGAAAGGGAAAGCAGGGAAGATTCCAGGGCGTTAATGGTATCCCCGTCTGCCAGCCGTTCGGTTACCTGTCCTACACTTCCGGTAATGTTTTGTATGTTGGTAATGCTCTGCCCCAGAGGAGTGTTCTCGTTCCCTTCCAGGGCAAGGTTTACTTCGTTTACGGTTTTTCTAAGATCCCCAAAGACACCCTGGGCGGTGCTTAAAAGTGCGGCGATGGAATCTTCGTTGGACGGTTTATAACCAATGCCCCGGTTTATGTATTCTTTACCCTCGGGCGAATTATACATGGGGACGAGGCTTCCTTCTTCAAGAATAGTGTCCCCGAGGCCGGCATGAAAAATAAACTGATTTCCCATGCCAATGGGGCTTACGAGAATTTCTACGAGGGATCCTTCTTTTACCCGGCCGCGGTAGTTGTCATGGATGGTAAAAATTACCTCTACCCGGTTATCTTCCGAAAGCAGAAACGATTTGACATTGCCAATGGCAACTCCTTTAAAGATAACCTGCATATTCTGGCTTAAGCCCGACGCACTGGAGGCATAGGTTTTGTAACTGTAGTTCCGGGAAAACCAGCGCTGGGTACTGCCAAGGAAAAAGATAATGGTAACGAGGGAAAGGATGGCAATGATGATGAAGAGACCTACTATTTGATCGGCGTACCGTATTCTAAACTTCATTAGGTAATACCTTTCTCCAGCATTTCCGCCAGTTCCCTGTCGGTTTTAATCTGCTCGTTGGTCAATCTGATGTAGGTGTATCCGCCTACCAGCATAATCACATAATCCGCCAGGTTCTTGATAATCTCCATATTATGACTGATAAATACAATAGTAGTATGCTCCAGCTTTTGCTGTTTTACAAGTGATACGAGCCGCCGGGCGGCATAATCGTCCAGAGACTCGGTCCATTCGTCCAAAAAAAGCAGCTTTGGCTTACAGAGCATGGCCCGGCCAAAGGCGATAAGTTTTTGTTCCCCCATAGAAAGATTTGAGGGCCGGATCAAGAGGCTTCGCCTGTAGCCGACGGTGTCCATCACTTCATCTATCCGCTGCTGCCGGTCTTTCCTGGTCATCTCCGGAAAGTGGATACGAAGGGGAAGCTCCAGGCTTTGCAGGAGAGACTGGTTTGCCCAAAGGACCGAATCCTGAAACACAAAGGCGCTTTCCCGGCGAAATTCCATGTTATGGGTACGGCTCATGGCGGCGATGTTTTTTCCCTGATAAGAAACTTCGCCTTCTGTGGGAATAACCAGCCCCGCAGCGAGTTTAAGGAGGGTGCTTTTTCCGCAGCCCGAAGGACCTGTTAGAGCGGTGGTTTTGCCTTCTTCTATGCCAAGGTTTACCCGGTGGATGATTCGGTTGTTCTGGGAAGTGAAGGAAATGTTTTTTAGTTCCAGTATATTTTTCATGTTTGTCCGTTAGCTCATATAGTACAGGGCGGAAATAATAATGTTTACCAGGATAACCCACAGGAAGGAGCTGCCCACCGCCCGGAGGCCCGCCACGGGAACCTCTGTACTGGCCCGTTCCACCTCAAACCCCCGGGTGATCGCCATGACGGAGATGATCATACCAAAGGAGATGCTTTTGATGTTTGAAACAATAAGATCCTGGATAGTCAGATTTTCCAGGATATAGTGAAAATACATCCCCGAAGGCATGGGGTTAAAAAGCTGGGCCACCAGAAAGGAACCGGCCAGGCCAAAGATAGAAAAATACATATTAAGCAAAAAAACAGATATGGTTACCCCCAAAAAACGGGGAACCGCCAGGTGTTCTATGGGGTCCACGCCTATGGAGATATACGCTTCTACTTCGTGGGAGATTACATTGGTAGCCATTTCGGTAGCGATGGCGGTGGCGGACCGGGCAATGATGATAAAGGCCGTAAGAAGGGGCCCCAGTTCCCGGGTGATGATGGTGATCAAGAGAGGATAGATCCGCCGTTCCTGCCCAAATTGGGAAAGGAAAGGAATGCCAATAACATTTACCGCAGCCCCTATTCCTACCGCAAGGAGGGCAGAGATTCCCAGGGCATCAACAAAGGTAAAGAGGATCTGCATGATGAGGATTTTGCGGGATGCCTTGCCCCGGAAAACAAAGGCGTTAACGCCTTTGATGGTTTTGGCAAAGAAGCCCAGGGTATACATAATCTCAGAGAAGAATCTGCGCACCGTGGATATACTATACGCTAAACAGGAAAAATCTGCCAGCCATCGCATGGCGGCTAAAGATGACGGCGTAATTCGGCAATCTGCCGCCGTACTTCTTCCGGGGCGGGTCCTCCGGGCAGCTTCCGGTTTTTTACGCAGGTTTCCGGCTCCAGGGCAGCGTAAATGTCTTCTTCAAAAAGAGAGGACCGTGTTTTTAGTTCCGCCAGGGTCCGCTCTCCAATGGAAGCCTGTCCTGCGGCGATGCAGTCCCGTACCACCAGGGCCGCCGCTTCGTGGGCGTTACGGAAGGGCAGGCCTTTCCGCACAAGGTATTCGGCGGCGTCGGTGGCTTCCATGAAGCCTCCGGCGCAGGCGGCTTTCATACGTTCCGTATTGAAAGCCGCGGAAGCAGTCATGCCCCGGAACATACGAAGACAGGAAGCGGCGGTGTCGATACTGTCAAAGAGGGCTTCCTTGTCTTCCTGTAAATCTTTGTCGTAAGCGTAAGGAAGTCCTTTAAGGATTGTAAGCAGCGTTACCAGATTGCCCGTGGTCCGGCCCGCTTTGCCCCGGATAAGCTCGGCAAAGTCGGGGTTTTTTTTCTGGGGCATAATGGATGATCCGGTACTCCAGGATTCTGCCAGGTCGATAAATTTAAATTCTTCGGAAGCCCAGAGAACAATGTCTTCGCAAAACCGGGAAAGATGCACCATAACAATCGAAAGGGCTGCGGCAATTTCCAGGGCAAAATCCCGGTCCGCCACGGAGTCCATGCCGTTGAGCGTGGGGCCCCTAAAGCCCAGGACTTTGGCGCTTATTTCCCGGTCCAGGGGCAGGGTCGAACCCGCCAGCGCCCCGGCGCCCAGGGGACATTCGTTTAGCCGCTCCAGGGCATCCGCCAGGCGGCCCCGGTCCCGGTCCAGGGCGCAGGCCCAGGCAGTAAGGTGGTAACCCAGCGTTACCGGCTGGGCCCGCTGGAGGTGGGTGTAACCGGGCATGATCGTTTCCGCCTGGGCTTCCGCCGTATCCAGCAAAACGCCGATCGTTTCTGCCAGTTCTTCCCGGAGCTGGGGAAGAGCCTTTTTTAGGTACAGCCGGAAATCCAGCGCCACCTGATCGTTCCGGCTCCGGCCGGCGTGGACCATGCGGCCCGAATCGCCCAGCCGTTGGGTAAGCAGCCCTTCGATAAACGAGTGAATGTCCTCGGCGTTTTTATCAATGGCAAGTGCGCTTAATTCCCCGGCGGGGCCTGCGGCCAATTCTTCGGCGATGCGGGCCAGTTCCTTGTCCAGGGTCTTTGCCGTTTCTGCGGGAATAATTCCCTGTTTGGCCAGCATGGCTGTGTGGGCACGGCTGCCGCTTATATCTTCCTGGGCAAGGCGCTTGTCTACCTGTATGGAGGCCTGGAAGGCAAAAGCTTCCGCTTCGGGTTTTTCTGCCAGCCGCCCCGCCCACAGGACCTGGTTTGTTTTACCGGTTTTCATCTATCTTATCCTGCTTATCCTGCTTATCCTGCGGTTCCCCGAGACTTGGAATCGGACTTATCCTCTGCGTTTTTTTCCGGTCCGGTTTTGCCCGCGCCCCTGGAAGCGGATTTCCGCAAAATGCCGGACCGGGCATCTTTTTGCATCAGCGCCCGCACCAGGATGGGAAGGCCGTAAAGGCGGATAAAACCCCGGGCATCGGCGTGGTTGTAGAGTTCCCCGGTAGTAAAGCTGGCAATTGATGCGTTGTAGAGCGAATAGGGAGAAGCCGCCCCGGCGGAACTGATCGTTCCCTTGTAGAGTTTTACCTTTACCGTACCGCTTACCGTTTCCTGGGTGGAATCCACAAAAGCAGACAGGGCTTCCCGGAGGGGGGTAAACCAAAGGCCGCCGTAGATTACTTCTCCCAGTTTTTGGGCCACGGTTTGTTTGAAGGCGTAGGTTTGCCGGTCCAGACAAAGATGTTCCAGTTCCTGGTGGGCATAGTAAAGAATAGTGCCGCCGGGAGTTTCGTAGACACCCCGGCTTTTCATTCCCACTATCCGGTTTTCTACGATGTCGGCGATGCCCACACCGTGGGCTCCGCCGAGTTTATTCAGCGTAAGGATAAGATTTACCCCGTCCATTTTTTTACCGTCCACCGAAACAGGAATGCCCTTTTCAAAACCGATTTCCACATAGGCCGGTTTGGCAGGGGCCTTTTCCGGCGGCACGGTCATTTTAAGCATACGGCTTAAGATCGGTTCCGTGGCGGGATCTTCCAGCTCCAGGCCTTCGTGGGAGATGTGCCAAAGGTTATCATCCCGGGAATAGGAATCCTGCTTTTTCATGGGTACCGGCAGTTTCCGTTTTTCCAGATAGCGAATTTCCTCTTCCCGGCTTTGGATGTCCCAGGTCCGCCAGGGGGCGATAATTTCGATGTCCGGAGCCAGGGCCATGATTCCCAGATCAAAACGGACCTGATCGTTTCCCTTGCCGGTGGCCCCGTGGGCGATGGCCTGGGCCTTTTCTTTCCGGGCCGCTTCTACCAGCACCTTGGCAATAAGGGGCCGGGCGGTGGAAGTTCCCAGAAGGTATTTGTCTTCGTAGAGGGCGTTACCCTTTAGGGCGGGCCATACATAGTTTTCTACATATTCTTTTTTTACATCCGCCACGGTACAGGAAACGGCCCCCGTATCCAGGGCCCTCTGTTTAACGGTCTTCCAGTCTGCTTCCTGGCCCAGGTCCACGCAGACCGCCACAATATCACAGTCGTAGTTTTCTTTTAACCAGGGAATAATTACCGTTGTATCAAGCCCGCCCGAATAGGCCAGGACTATCTTCTTCTTCATGCTTGTAACTCCTGGATTGTAGTTTACACATTTTTGGGAGGGCTTTTCTACGTGAGATCACGCAAGGCGGAAATGCTGCTAGCGCCCCAGCGTCTTCAACAGCAAGGCATAGATAATCTCGTCCACAATCGCCTTATCCGCCGGAGGCAGCAGCTTGTAGCGGGCCACCAGCTCCGCATCGGATGTTGAAAGGGAAAGCCCCGGCACCGCAAAGACTTCACCTTCGCCGGAGCGCAGCCAGTCCGGGTTTACCGAAAATTCACGGGCAACCGCTTCAAAAAACCGGGTACTGGGGGTATTCTTGGTCCCGTTCAGAATCATGGACAGGTAGGATTGGGTAAAACCTGCCCGCTCCGCAAAGTCCCGCTGTCTGATATTCAGCCTGGAAAGCAGAAAATCAAGCCGTTCAGCTAAAGTCTTTTTCACTATATTGAATATAGGCGCAAAACATTCATCCCGTCAATTACGATTTTCAGGAATTCCCGTTGACACAAATTATGACCCAGTGATAATATAATACATCTGGTTAATACAAGGGGCGGCGATGGACAGGGAAAAACTATTGAACACTCAATCGAAGAGCGAAGGTTCCCTCCTTGCTAAACTGCAAGATATGTCTATAGAAGAAAAGCTGGCCCTGCTTCCCGATACCGACAAGGCCTATCTGCGGGGTTACCTGGATCGCGCTGTTTTTACGCTTCACGGACTTGCCAAAGACAGCCCTTCACGATAATTTAAACGGAGGACAATCTAACTCGTGAGCAGCTTCACATCCCCCCAATTGAGTATGCCAGAATGAACAAACGGAAACGGTCTTCCTTGAAATTTCTTTTACTTCTTACCCTCTTAACCCTGTCATTGACCCCCTTGGCATCCCAGACAGCCAGCCGCATTGACGGAGGCGGTACTATCCTGTACTACGCCACCCTTGCCGAAGCCTTTGCGGCAGCGGAAGGGCTTTCTCTTGACTACCCGGACGAAATCACCCTGCTTGCTGATATAATCCTTGCCGAATCCATACTTGTTGATACGACCCGTCATATCCGCCTCGTACCCGGCGGCGGCAGCCGGCATATTATGCGGGACAGCCAGAATATCAGTAACCCGCTTCTTCGGGTAACCGGGGAAGGGGCGTCCTTGAGCCTGGGGAAACCGGGGATGGAATACGAACTTTTCATAGACGGCGGGTACCTCCTTACCCCGCCCATACAGGCGGAAGCGCCTCTCGTGGTAATTAACGGGCCCGATGCGAAACTTTTCATGTACGACAAGGTTACCCTTCAAAACAATTACAATGGAGGTAAGGCCAAAGAAACCGACGAATACCAAAACGGCGCAGGGGTCTTTATCCGTACCACCGGGAACGACAAGGATCGGCAGACGGAATTTATCATGAAGGGCGGAACCATCAGGGGAAATATAAGCAATGCCCGGAATATATTGAGGTGCGGCGGCGGCGTACTCATTGCGGGGTTCGGCATCTTTACTATGGAGGGTGGGACTATTGCAGGCAATACCGCTCGTTTAGTCGGCGGCGGGTTCCATACAGGAAGCCGGGGATCTTTCAAAAAGACCGGCGGGATTATTTATGGCAGTGATGCTGCGGATGAACTTGCAAACTTGGCGCTTGAAGGGTTCTTTGAACCCAAAATCTACGGCAATGCAGTCAGTGTCTCCCAGCTCGGCGGAATCGGCTACTATAGGGATGACACGGTAACAGAAGACAGCGTCTTAAGCTATACCGGCCATGATGCAACAAACGGCGTTTTTGGCGCCGGGGAAAAATGGTCTACTTCCCTCCCCCCAAGCAAATCGTCCCGGATATTTATCATCCCGATTGCGGCGATTTTGGCTGCCTTTGCGCTTTTTATCGTATTCAAAAAAAGATCCGCAAAGGTACTCCGGGCTCCCGCCGAGGCCGCAGATCAACGTGCCCAGATAGAACAAATCGCCATCGAAATGAAGCTTTCCACACGGGAAACTGAAGTTTTTACCCTGCTCCTGACGGAAGCCCCGGTCAAGCAGATCGCCCATACCCTCAAGATAAGCTACTCGGGCGTTAATTTCCACACCAAAAACCTCTACCGCAAGCTGGGCATACAAAGCCGGACGGAGTTATTTGCGAAATTTGGGAAGAAATAGCCTAAAACCGTCCTTGTATCATGCGGCTATCTCCCTTATATTGAAACTAACGTTTCGTAGGGCTTGGAGGTTCTTTATGCCTATGCAACAGACCATTGATATACCCGCCCACCCGAAGGCTTAACGCTGGAAACCTTCCGGGTCAAAGATGTCCGTGACATCATCATCAAGGACAAATACCCAAAAGTACCAACCTACTAAATTTAGTAGGTCAAAAACTGAATAAAAAACTCAAAAACACCCCAACCTACTAAATTTAACAGGTTTCAAACAAGCGTTTTAGCTGTATTATTTCAGCAAATTTCAAATTCAAATAAAAAAGAGAGGCAATCTGATGAAGCAGGGAGGAACCCCAAGCGCAGATCGGGCCGTCTTGGTGAGGCGTCTTATGCTCGCTGAGCAAGGCCGCACCGTGGACATGAAACACCAGGGGGCTGTCAGAGATATGTCAATAGAGGAAAAATTGGCCCTGCTTCCCGATATCGACAAGGCGTATCTGCGGGGTTATCTTGACCGTGCCTTATTTGAAACTCGCCGGACGAAGGCCGGTAACTATAAGAAGAAAAAAGGCCCGTTTGAGCCGCTGGTTCAGGCGCTTATTCCATAAGGAATTATTCCGTAAACAATGGTGTTACTCCGCAATGGGCGGTTAAACATAATTTTTTGTCGGCGGGACATAACGCCACAGTAGTGGCGACCGCAAAAGGAGTTTTTAGATGAACAAAAACAAATTTTTCATTTTTGGAATGTTGGCGGTGTTGCTGACATTCGGCATTATGATTACCGCTTGCGGCGGTGGCGGCGGCGGGGGAGGCGGCGATCCCAAGAAGGTGGTTGAAAACTACCTTGCGGCGGCTTCGGCGGGCAAGTTTAACGATGCCAAGAAGTACCTTACCGGCGATGCGCTTGAAAAGTTGGAGGAGGATCTAAAAAAAGTAGGCGATAACAAAGAATATTTAGCTGCGGCAGGGGCGCTGTTGGGTGCGATAAAGGTTCTGGACGTTGAACCTGAAATTGACGGTGACAAGGCTGTGGTAAGCTGCTCTGGGCTTATGGGTGGTACCCAAAAATTCCACCTGGTTAAAGTGGGCGGATCCTGGAAGATAGAAAAAACCTGACCCTGACCCTGGTCCAATCCATTCCCCTGCGGACGCGGTGGGAACGATGCCTTAATTGGCTTTGTGGTTAATTTTTTTTTTGTTTACTGCGTATGTGGTGAACCTATTTTGTATTTTGAAGAGGTTTTAGTATGGAAAACAGAAAACAGAAAACAGAAAACAGAAAACAGAAAACAGAAAACAGAAAACAGAAAACAAGAAGAGCACTTAATAAAGTGCTCTTCTATTGCGGAATAGTGACGGTGCTTGCGCTGACTTTTGGACTGACGGGCTGTAAAAACCCTAATGATTCAGAAACGACATACAGTTTTGACGGAACATGGAATAAAGTTTCTGGTAATTGGTTTGTTGAAAAAATGGTAGCTAACGGTTCTACCATTACTATTACTATCAGCTCTGCTGATAGTACTGGAACTTTTACGGTAAATGAGGGCGCTAAAACAATCCATGTATTAATCCCTCCATCCATGGATAAGGATATTTCCTATAAGTTTGAAAATGCCGGCAGGATTAAGTTAACAGACGGTCCTGATACAGGCACGTACCAGAAACAGTAAGCGCATTGTTTTCAATCAACAACTCCGCTGCAGGGCAGCGGGGTGTTGTAAAAAAGGACGTAGAAAGGACGTAGAGATGAAGATGAAAAGCATTGTAGTACTTGGTCTTCTGGCAGGTGTACCGCTGGGCCTCTTTGCCCAAACAATACTTACGCCGCATTTTACCGAGCAAAGCAAAAAAATTGTTGTTCCTAAAGATGCGCAGGTACAACCGGAAATCCACGATGGATTAATTGCGGTTAACGACGGGTACGACAAAATGCTGTATGTGGACACCACGGGCAAGTATGTTCTTGGAACAAATTTCCCCGTTTCCATCAATTCAATGCAGCATAAAGGCTATTTTTCGGGCGGCGCGGCCATGGTGTGGCGGACAATACCCGGTGCATATTCAGCAACACCCTGCATCATCTATCCTGACGGGAAATACCGGGACGTACCCGAAGGCGCTAAACCCGCAGGTTATGCTGTATACAAAGTTATGGCCGCTTCTGAATTTTGCGAAGGTTACGCTGTGGTACAAAAAGGAACGGCGATGGGCTACCGGCAGGTGTTTATCGACATAAACGGGAACGAGGTTTTTCCCGCGCTTGCTTCTACCGGGCGGGGTACTCTTGGCGATATAAACATTTATCCCCTGCGCGAGAACCGCCGTGTATTTTACAATGCCGAATTGAAAAAATACGGTTACGCGGATGCGAGGGGCACTATTGTAATCAAACCGCAGTTCGACAAGGCCCTGACTTTTAGCGAAGGTATGGCGGCAGTAATGCTGGAACAAAATTATACACAAAAGTGGGGATTTATCGACACAAGCGGTAAACTGGTAATTCCCGCAACCTACGACCTTAAGCCCGGGCGTTTTAGCGAAGGTTTGGCGGCAGTGCGGATAGGCACCAGCGAATACGATTACGAAATGGCGTATATCGACAAAACCGGAAAGCGGGTTATTGAAAACAAAAACTTTAACCTGAATGAGTTCCACAACGGTTATGCCTGGGTTGGAGCGGGCGACAAGATGTATGTCTGGAACAACAAGTTTGAAGAAGTCCGCAATGTAACCGCCGATTTTTACCAGGGCGGTAACGGCTTTGGTGTTTCCCTGTTCAAAATGTCTTCGGGCAGGGTAAGCGATAAAGACTGGGGATTCGATTTTCCCGGCGGTATGCAATCGTTAAATCAGGAAGGAGTAAGCGCCGGCGATATTTTTGCGCCGGACGGAACGATTGTTTTTCAGGCAAAGGATATAAAGGGAGCAAGCGTACTTTTGCATAATCCCACAGAGGGCGGCCTGATGTTCTGCAATGTCTATCTGGAAGATGCCTCCCGGCTGAAAGAAAAAGGCATGACGAAGTGTTTTATTAACCAAAAAGGCGAAATCGTGTACTATTTCCAGGGCGGCCTTGAAGGCTTTGAAGGTCCTGCCCCTGTGGTCAAAAAATAATGCGCCCTGCGGCATGGTAAAACGTTTAAGCGTTTTACCACCAGCAGAAAGGAGTTTTTATGAACCAAAGAAAATGGTACATTTTTGTTTTCGTGCCTGCGCTGCTTGCCGCTGCCCTTCTCGTTGCTTCCTGCAATGTAACCGGGGGTGATTACAAATCGGTTGACTATGACCTACGGGGTACATGGGAACGCACCGAGGAAGCCTTCTGGCCTGAAGGCCAAACAACAACAAGCGAAAGGGGAAAACTTATTATTGGTTTTGATACCGTAAAGATCACCGGCCCCGTGGAGCACTTGCAGGGCTATACCCGGGGCATCGCCCTTGAAGCCTACACCGAGGATGGCAAACTGTACATCAAGGACTACGGCGTATGGCAAAGCCCAATACTGTATGTACGCGCTGAATCTGGTGGCTACCCGACAGAGAAACTGCTCTACCTGAAAGGCGGTGGCGTACCCGATAAAACACTGAAACGGATTGGGGACTAAGAGCCCTTGAGGATAGTGCCGAATGGCGCGGCGCACTCGTATGGATGACATTTTAAACATTCCCCCCAGAGCGCCGCCACACCCAAGGCCGTTACCCCCGCATTGGCAAAACGCAACAGACTGCAATAGTGTAATATTCCGATGGGAATACTAGGAAATCATCTTGACAGTATCCTCCAAACTATGTTATAAGAAGAACAGAAATTAATTTTTGTTTTCTTTAATCAGGAGGAAAAAATGGCAAGTAAAACGATTTCTGTTAAAACCGTGGTGGCCATTGGTATTGGGGCGGCATTGCTCTTTGTACTGATGCGTTTTGTGGCGATCCCTTCGGGAGTACCCAATACCAACCTTAACCTGGGCATTGCGATCCTGGCGATTTTTGCCGGTATCTTTGGTCCTTTGGCGGGGTTCCTTATTGGTTTCATCGGCCATACCCTGGTGGATTTAACCTTTGGTTTTGGCGTCTGGTGGAGCTGGGTTATTGCAGATGCGATCTGCGGTCTTATCATCGGCCTCTTCTGGAAGCTGTACAAAATTGAAGCGGGTGAATTCGGCATTAAAAACTGCATTATTTTTAACGTGGTTCAGATCCTTGCCAATGCCATAGCCTGGATTGGTGTTGCCCCGGTATTGGATATTTTAATCCACAAGGAACCGGCGGACAAGGTATTCCTCCAGGGATCGGCGGCCGCGGCCCTTAACGCCGCAGTGGTGCTTGTGCTGGGGAGCCTTCTGGCTTTTGGCTATTCAAAAACAAGAACCAGGGCAGGCAGTCTTAAGGCGGAGTAAGTTTTGCCCGCCGGGGAGGGCGGGGCAGATAGTCCCGCCCTTTCGTTTAGTAATTTTTCCTTTCAGTATAGAGCTCAAACCGAGCCGACGCTTTTTACTATCAATCTTACGGTAAACCGGGGGGAAAAGATACTTATCCTTGGTCCTTCCGGTTCCGGCAAGTCCACCCTTATTCACTGTATCAATGGCATAATTCCCCATGCGTTCAAGGGCAGTTTTTCCGGCGGGCTTTCTCTTTTAGGGGACGATATCCGGGGTTTTGATATCTTTGAAATTTCCAAAAAGGCCGGGACGGTACTGCAGGATACCGACGGCCAGTTTGTGGGGCTTAGCGCTGCCGAGGACATTGCCTTTGCGCTGGAAAACGACTGCAAACCCGCCGCGGAAATGCACAGCCGGGTTAAAGAGGCCGCCATACAGGTGGGTATGGAGTTTCATTTGGGTAAGGCCCCCCAGGATCTTTCCGGAGGCCAGAAACAGCGAATCTCCATGGCGGGCCTTTTGGTGGATAATGTGGAGATACTGCTCTTTGACGAACCGCTGGCAAATCTTGATCCCGCCGCCGGAAAAGATGCGGTGGAACTTATTGACAGGCTCCACCGGGAAACGGGAAAAACAATCATCATCGTAGAACACCGCCTGGAGGATGTACTTCACCGGCCGGTGGATCGCATTGTGCTTATGGACAAAGGCCGGATTATCGCAGACCAGAAACCGGCGGACCTGCTTTCTTCTGATCTTTTAAAACAAACCGGCATACGGGAACCGCTTTACTTGAGCGCTCTCCGTTTTGCGGGTATTACGGTAAACCCCGGTATGGTTCCGGAAACTCAGCCCATGTTTGTTGATTACCGCCCTCTCTATGAGTGGGATCGCCAGCTGCCAGAAACGCGGCAAATTCCGCCGTTGGCCAAAACGACGGAAGGGACGCCGTTCCTGGAAGTCCGCGGTTTACGTTTCCGCTATTCGTCACAGGGCGAAGAAGCCCTTAAGGGAGTTTCTTTTTCTGTAGTCCGGGGCGAATGTGTTGGCCTTGTGGGAAAAAACGGATCGGGTAAGTCTACCATAGCCAAGTGTATCTGCGGTTTTGTACAGCCCGATTCGGGGGCGGTGTACTGTGAGGGCCGGGACATGGCGGACCTTTCCATTATGGAGCGGGCAGAAAAAGCCGCTTATGTGATGCAGAACCCCAATCAAATGATTTCTTTTCCCCTGATCTACGACGAAATTGCTTTGGGCCTGCGGACCCGGAATGTTCCCGAGGGGGAGATTAAGGAACGGGTTCACGAGGTTCTGTCGATCTGCGGGCTTTATCCCTTTAGGAACTGGCCGGTGAGCGCCCTGAGTTATGGACAAAAAAAACGGCTTACCATTGCATCGATTCTGGTACTGCGGCCGCCTCTTATGATCCTTGATGAACCTACGGCTGGACAGGACTACCGGCACTATTCTGAATTTATGGAATTCCTTTTGGGCCTTAACCGCGATTTGGGTCTTTCGCTTCTTCTTATTACCCACGATATGCACCTTATGCTTGAGTATACCACCAGAGCTGTGGTACTTTCCGATGGAGAGCTAGTGGCAGACCAGGCGCCGTTTGAAACACTTACCGATGACGACATCATTGAACAGGCAAGCCTTAAACGGACAAGCCTCTACGATTTGGCATTGAATGCCGGTCTGCCCGATCCTCGTTCCTTTGTGAGCCGTTATATCGCTTTTGAACGGCAGCGGCGGGCCGCGGGGGACCACAAAGTAATGGAGGAGCCAAGGTGACGGCCCGGCGTATCCTTTCTTACATAGAAGAAGATTCCCCCATACACAAATTGTGCGGTGCTTCGAAACTCCTTGTTTTTCTTTTCTGGTCGATCATTGTTATGGTAAGTTTTGAAACACGGATTCTTATTCTGCTTGTTTTCCTGGGACTGTTTCTTTTTAGGCTTTCAAAACTGCGCTTTGCCGATGTTTCTTTTATTATCAAAATGATGGCTTTTTTTCTGGTCCTGAACCTGGCGGCGATTTACCTTTTTGCTCCTGAACAGGGCGTAACGATTTATCAGACCCGGCATCTTATTCTGGAAGGGAGCGGCCGCTGGACCCTTACCTGGGAGCAGCTTTTTTATGAAGCAAACGTACTCTTAAAGTATCTTACGATTATTCCCCCGGCGATACTGCTTATGGTAACCACCCACCCAAGTGAATTTGCCGCATCCCTTAACCGCATAGGTGTTCCCTATACGGTGGCCTATGCGGTAAGCCTTACCCTGCGTTATATCCCCGATGTAGAGCGGGATTACGAAGCAATTTCCCAGGCCCAGCAGGCCCGGGGTTTGGAACTTTCCCGAAAGGCCTCCTGGATTAAGCGGCTTAAGGGAACTGTTCCGCTGCTTCTTCCGCTGATCTTTTTTTCGCTGGATCGTATAGAAGTGATAAGCCGCGCCATGGAACTACGGGGTTTTGGTAAACACAAACAACGTACCTGGTATTCATCGCGGCCCTTTGGCAGGGCGGATATGGTATTATTGGCGGTGAGTGCGCTTCTTTTTGCCGCCGGAATCTGGTTTACCTTTAGGAACGGGAACCGGTTTTATAATCCGTTTTTGGAATAACGCTTACACACCCAGACAGGTCCCCACAGCGGCGGCGGTATCCAGCAGCGGATCGTCTTTGGGGACCTTCTTTATTTTTCCCGCAGGAACCGAAAGATCCACCGCACCGGTACCACTGCCTGTCCGGGCGACCATCTTGCCGTATTCGCCCCGGGCCAGCATATCCGCAGCGGCGGTACCGAAACGGGTTGCCAGGATCCGGTCCGATGCGCTGGGAATGCCTCCCCGCTGGACATGGCCCAATACGGTGGCCCGGGTTTCCATGCCCGTTTCTGCCTCAATCTGCCGGGCTATACGGTAAGCCGCCGAAGGCGCGCTGCTTTCTGCCCACAGTTTTTTCCGGTCCTTTTTATCCATCCGGGCTTCTTCCAGCGAAAGGGCCCCTTCGGCTACTACCACAATGGAAAAACTTTTGCCCGTTTTAGCCCGGCCCTTAAGGTGCCGGCTGATAGCTTTTATATCGTAGGGAATTTCGGGGATGATAATTACATCTCCGCCGCCGGCGATGCCCGAAAAGAGGGCCAGCCAGCCCGCTTTGTGGCCCATGGTTTCGATCACCATGACCCGGTTATGGCTTGCGGCAATGGAGTGGAGCCGGTCTATGGCATCGGTACAGATTGCCATGGCAGAATGAAAGCCAAAACTCCTATCGGTTCCTTCTATATCGTTATCAATGGTTTTGGGCATGCCCAGGATATTAAGCCCTTCCTGGGAAAGGAGGTAACCGGTGGTGTTGGTGCCGTTCCCCCCCAGCACTACCAGGCCGTCCAGTTTTAACTTGTTGTAGTTTTCTTTGATTGCCTTAACTTTGTCTTCGCCGATTTCACTGGACTTAAAGGGCTTTTCCCGGCTGGTTCCCAGAATCGTTCCACCCCGGGTAAGGATACCGGAAAAATCCTCCGGCGAAAGGGGCCGTACATCCCCTTCAATAAGACCCCGGTAACCGTTGGAGATTCCCAGGATATTCATGTGATAGCGGCTATAGGCGGCCCGGCACACTCCCCGGATAGCGGCATTAAGGCCGGGACAATCACCTCCGGCGGTAAGAATGCCAAAGGTTTTGGTAACACTCTGTTCGGCGGATTCCATGGTTACAGTATACAATGAATTGAGGGGACTTGACAGACCCCCTCGTCGAAGCGGTGGAAATGGCGGTTAAAACCGGCAAGTGCCGGTATGTGTTGTGTAACGTATGGATGAAAATACACTTGAATAAATGTATAAATGGGGTATACTAAAATCATGAATATAGACACCGTTAATGCCTTAGAAACGGCTATAAAGAATGAAAATTTACTCAAAAAATATAACCTGGACAAGATAGGCATATTTGGCTCATTTGCCCGCGGGGAAAAAGCCAATGATATTGATTTTTTTGTAGATAAAGAAAATTATAATATCGCGGCACTGGCAGGATTAAAAAACGATCTGGAAAAATTAACAGAAAAAGACGTTGACATAATGATCAAAAAATATGCAAATCCCATTGTTTTATACCGTGCGCAAAAGGATATGATATATGTCGCCCAATAAAAGAAATGATTTATTGTATCTTATGAATATTTTAGAATATATTGGGAAAGTATGGAAATATACAGAAGAAACTAAAGATGCAGAGGAATTATATGAACTTAACGAACAGTTAAATTTAAATGCATCATTAACATTATTGGCAAATATTGGTGAAAATGTATCAAAAATAAGCGATACATTAAAACAGGAGTATCCTGATATAGAATGGCAGCAAATTAAGAATTTTAGAAATAGAATTGTACATGATTATACCGGAATTGATTTGGTAATAGTTTTTGAAATTATAACAAAAGATTTGAAATTATTAAAGCCAAAGTTTGAAAATATTATAAGAAAAAACATTGAAAATAAAATATTTGATATTGAAGAATTAAAAATAAGCAAAGAAAGTAAATATTATAAAAACATTGATTTTGAAGAAATAGTATAATACGATTTGAACAGGGTTTTGAAAAATCTTATATAATACATGTAAGGAAGGGGAAAACCCTTTCTGCCTATGAAGGAGATTACAATGAAAACTTTGAAAATTGCGGCTTTGGTTTTAATTTTGGGGACTATTTTTAGTGGCATTGCCTGTGCAAAAGACCCGGAACCGTCGGATTATCACATAATTTATGCTCAAATTTCTAGGGAAGATCAAGAACTGATTATTGCCAATTATAAAAGTAAAACTCTTCACTGGACGCCACTTACTCTCTTGAACAATTAGAAGGGAGATAACGAAAAAGAATAAGATATTCCATATCCAGGGCAAGGGTATTCAAATCCTGAACCAAACCAGTAAGACGTATGGTTTCCGTATGGCTGTCGATGGAGCGGTCAAAACCTCCAAAATCATCGCCCTTAATCGGGTTTTTCATTCCCCCAAGAGAGAAAAATTCAAAAAAACCGCGATTTTTTTTCAATCAACATAATTCTGACACAATTACCGGCTATAGTTGAGACGTAAAACAAGAGGAGAGAGGAAAAGAATGCAAACTGAAACAATCCGTATCGGCGGAATGACCTGTGTAAACTGCCAGAACCGGATTGAAAAAGAACTGAAAAGCACCGTAGGGGTCGAGGACGCAACAGTAAATTACAGCACCGGAACGGCCGCCGTTACCTATGACACCTCGGTTATTACCTTTAACGAGATTAAGGCGGCGATTGAAGCACTGGACTATAAGGTACTGAAAGAACCAGTACTGGACGGCAAAGCCGCCGCCCCGGTAACGGGAACCCCCACCAAGCCGCGAAGCGGCGGCGCATCATTGATGCGTGGTTCCCCTCTGGAAATCATCGGGATGCTGGTCATAATACTTTCCCTCTATGTACTGCTGCGGGGTCTGGGTATCAGCACTATTACCTCGGCTTTCCCGTTGGCGGAAGCCGGTATGGGGTACGGTATGCTGTTTGTTATCGGCCTTATTACCTCGGTTCACTGTATTGCCATGTGCGGGGGGATTAACCTTTCGCAGTGTCTCCCAGCCGCCGCCGTTGCGCCGCAAGAGGGGAAACGCTGGAAGGTGCTGTTTCCCTCTGTCCTTTACAACGCCGGGCGGGTAATTTCCTATACCACCGTGGGGGTTATTGTTGGGACATTGGGATCGGTAATTACCGTTTCGGGGAGGTTTCAGGGCATAGTCCAGCTTGCCGCCGGGGTATTCATGGTGATTATGGGGATCAATATGCTGGGTATTTTTCAAGGAACCGCCGGAACCATCCTGCGCCGCTTCAATCTGAGTATGCCTAAAATAGTTGCCCAGAAAATCGACGAACAAAAAGCCGGAAACAAAAACCCCCTGATTATCGGCCTCCTCAATGGCCTTATGCCCTGCGGCCCCTTGCAGGCTATGCAGCTTTACGCTCTTTCCACCGGAAGCCCCATAGCAGGAGGCATCTCCATGTTCCTGTTCAGCATGGGGACGGTTCCTCTGATGTTCGGCATCGGGGCTTTGGGGTCATTTTTGAGCGGCGTCAAAGGACACGATTTTTCCCGCCGGGTAATGAAGGTGGGGGCCATTCTTGTAACGGTGATGGGCCTGACTATGTTCACCTACGGCTGGGGACTGGCGGGGCTTAGTTTCAATTTTGTGGATAAGGTAGCCGCCGCGATAAATCCCCTCGCCGCAAAAACAGGCGGGGCCGGTAATGAGGCCTTTGCGCCGGTAATTGAAAACGGCGTTCAAATTGTCAATTCTACTTTGAGCGGGGGGAGGTATCCGGCGATCACCGTGCAGCAGGGTATTCCGGTAAAGTGGACGATCAACGCACCCCAGGGCAGCATTAACGGCTGTAACAATCGCATGATAATCCGGGAATATGGCATTGAACACCGCTTTACCCCCGGAGAAAATCTTGTTGAGTTTACCCCCACGAAAAGCGGCAAATTTTCCTACTCCTGCTGGATGGGTATGATCCGCAGTTCCATCACCGTAGTAGAAGAAGGGCAGAGTATAGCCGACATCGGAGAACCTAATCTAAATCCAACACCGGCAGGAGTTGACATACCCACAGACAAAGTATCGTTAGCCGAAATTCAGGCCGAAGGCTACCAGACCATAACAATCAATCTCCATGATGAAGGCATAGATCCGGCGATCATCGTGTTACAGCGGGGTGTTCCTACAGTATGGACCATCAACAACAATTCCCTTGATCCGGGCAACAGCCGCCTCATCTTCCCCGCCTATTATCAGCAGCTTGATATGGAACAGGGGGAAAATGTAATCCAGCTTATGCCTGCCGAAGACTTTGATTTTTCAACCGGCGACAATGTGTTTTACGGTTATGTAAAAATGGTTGATGACTTGAATAACGTAAACGTCGAGGCAATCAAAACGGAAGTGGGAAATTATGAAACCATGATATACCCTGACGCTTATTTTGAAGCGGCGGCATCGGCATCGGACCAAAGGTCCGCCGGTTGCTGCGGCGGAGCAGGGGCATGATGCCTACGGCATCGAGCGCAAGGAAGCGACATAAATAAGGAGGAAAGAATGGTAAACATTATCGCGGGTGTTGTTTTAGTTTTGTTTTTGGGCGGTTTCCTGTTTTTTATCAGGAAAGTCTTAAAAATCCCCGATGGCATGATAACCGGTTGCTGCCGGGGCGGCTCGGAATTAAAGCGCAAAGACTAACAGGAGGGTTATAGTATGGATTTTTTATTGAGCCATTGGCATTGTATCGTTCCGGTGATTGCGATTGGCGTAGTTTTACTCTTGCAAAGCCGGGGTAAAAAAAACCGGAACGATAAGTAAAGGACATGATTTTGACACAATGATGTGTTTAGATTTTTTATTGGAGTGCAAAATGAAAAAGATATTTGTTTTAACGGTCTTGTTGGTAATGGGTTCCAGCTTTAGCGGAAACCGGGGTTTCGCCCTTTTCGGACAAACGGCAGGACAAAACGTTGTAAAACCCGCCATTGCCGACCGTGACCTCGTAATCCAGGTTTCCGAAGTTACGGAAAACGCTGTCTTCTATCCGGTGGATATTGAAGGAACCCGGCTTGAAGTGTTGGCGGTAAAGGCCCCGGACGGCACAATCCGCACGGCCTTTAATACCTGTCAGGTCTGTTACGGATCGGGCCGTGGTTTTTACAAACAGCAGGGGACCGTCCTTGTCTGCCAAAACTGCGGCAACCGTTTCCGCATGAGCCAGGTGGAAGTGCGAAGCGGCGGTTGTAACCCGGTGCCGATTTTTGCGGCTAACAAAACGGTAACGGACACGACCATCACCGTTTCAAAAGATTATTTGAAAGAAGCAAAGGCGATTTTCGCAAGGTGGAGGCGGGGGTAATATGGAAAGCCAGACCTTAAGCATTGGCGGCATGACCTGTGCGGTTTGCGCGGGCCGGATAGAAAAAACGGTAAAGAAACTGGAAGGGGTTACAAGCGCTACGGTAAATCTAACCAGCGAAAAACTGTTTGTGGAATACGCCGATGCCAAAACCTTGACGAGTATCAGGGAAGCGGTGACGAAAATCGGGTACCAGGTGTTGGACAAGCCGAAAGGCAGTACCGTTACCATCCCCATCGGCGGGATGACCTGCGCCGCCTGTTCGGCGCGGGTTGAGAAGGCGATCAAAAAACTTGAAGGGATTGAAACCGCCACGGTGAACCTAACCACGGAAAAGGCCACGGTGGTCTACAATCCCCAGGCCCTGCGGGTTTCCGCAATTAAGGAAGCGATTGAAAAAGCTGGCTACACCGCGCTGGACTTTTCCAAAGAAGGGGCGGTTGACGAGGACAAACTGCGGAAAGAGCGGGAGATAAAAATTCTCTGGAGAAAATTTATTACCGCCGCAACGCTGGCCTTTCCGCTCCTCTATATCGCAATGGTTCCCATGATCAAATGGTTCAGCCTTCCATTCCCCAAGGCCCTGGCCCCAATGAATTTCCCCCTGCTCTACGGGCTGGCTGAACTTGTGCTGGTCATTCCCATTATTGCGGTGGGTTATCGCTTCTATACAGTGGGCTTTAAAAATCTTTGGCACCGCAGCCCCAATATGGACAGCCTTATTGCCGTCGGCACATCGGCGGCGGTGCTGTACAGTCTCTACAATATTTGGCAAATCGCCCAGGGCAATTTCCTTGCCGTGGATGCCCTGTACTTTGAAACCGCCGGGGTGATTATCGCCCTCATTTTGCTGGGTAAATCCCTTGAAGCGGTGAGCAAAGGCCGCACCAGCGAGGCCATAAAAAAACTCATGGGCCTTGCCCCCAAAACGGCGATCATTATTGAAAACGATGGTTCCGGAGGAACCACGGAAAAAGAAATTCCCATTGATGAAGTGATCCCCGGCGATATTATTGTGGTAAAGCCCGGCGCAAAAATTCCCGTGGACGGCGTAGTTACCGAAGGCCACACCGCCATTGACGAGTCCATGCTTACCGGGGAGAGTATGCCGGTGGATAAAAAAGCCGGAGACAAGGTGTTCGCCGCTACGATTAACAGCAACGGTGTTATTCAGTTCAAGGCTGAAAAAATCGGCAGCGATACGGCGTTAGCCCAAATCATCAAGCTGGTGGAAGATGCCCAGGGTTCCAAGGCTCCTATAGCGCAACTGGCGGATATTGTATCCGGCTACTTTGTGCCTATTGTCTGCCTCATTGCGCTTGTCGCCGGTGCCTCATGGTTTATCACGGCATCCGCAGGCCTCGTAACATTGCCCGTTGGAAAATCCGTGATCGAATTCTCGCTCACCATTTTTATCTCGATACTGGTCATCGCCTGTCCTTGCGCTCTTGGCCTTGCAACGCCCACGGCGATCATGGTAGGAACCGGCAAGGGAGCGGAGAACGGCATCTTGATCAAAGGCGGCGAGGCTTTGGAAACGGCGCACAAGATACAAACCATTGTGTTTGACAAGACCGGAACCATCACCGAAGGAAAACCCAAGGTTACGGATATTGTGTTGGCAGGGGGAGAGCCTCCGTCATTGTCATTTTTGCAAATCGTTGCGTCAGTTGAAAAAGGGAGCGAACATCCGCTGGGACAGGCGATAGTGAACGAAGCAAACGAGCGGAATCTTTCATTGTTCTCACTGGAAAATTTTAACGCCATAATCGGACGCGGTGTTGAAGCGCGGGTCAATGGTCAAACGGTACTTGTAGGAAATCGTAAACTCATGGACGAGCGAGGTATCTCCCTTTCCGAACTTGAGGCCGCCTCAGACCGCCTTGCCGGTGAGGGGAAAACGCCCATGTATGCGGCATTGGACGATCATTCCGGTTCAACCGGAATGCAGATTGCAGGCATTGTGGCGGTGGCTGATGTGGTAAAACCATCGAGCAAGGCTGCTATTGAAAGCCTCCATAAAATGGGGATAGAGGTTGCCATGATTACCGGGGATAACAAAAAAACCGCCGCCGCTATCGCCAAACAGGTAGGCATAGACCGGGTGCTTTCGGAAGTGCTGCCCCAGGACAAATCCGCCGAAGTAAAAAAGTTACAGGCGGCATCCATGCCGATCCAAAACGCAAAGCG
>BNVB01000004.1 GCA_025997795.1 Spirochaetia bacterium
ATTAAACCTATATGCATTTTATTCTCCGTTAATCATTATATTGTTTATTTACATTATTGTCAATATGTTTTTCAGAAAATGTTAGGGCCAAATTTCGCATAACGTACCGGCTGTATATGACGTTTTTGCGGTTGCGATAAAGGAAACCGCAAGGTTTCCAGCAACCGCAAAAATGTGCCGGAGAAAATAACGCACAAAGGCCGTAGGCCGACTGCGTTTTTTCGTAGGCCAAGCCCGCTACTGCGGGCGCAGCATATACAGTCCTGTTATGTGTCGTTTGGGCGTACTCCATTTTTTTATTATTTTCTTTATTCCCATTTTTCCACATCATATATTTTTATAATATTCGGGAATATTATTCAATTGTTCAATTATTATTTTTAACTCTTCATCAATATTTCTTTGTAATATTTCTTTACAAATATTATTCTCTGGTTTGTTTTGCACTCTTAAAATATAAATGTCCTTTCCATTATTTATATAAAAATCAAATTCTATTCTCTCTATTACTTTTATTGGAATTTCATGAATGGCATTAAGGCAATAATTTTCAATTATAATATCTTCTCCAAAATGACATTTACATATATTCTTTCTAATATGTTTCCCAAATAATATTTTTATTAAATCCATTTTGTCCTCTAATGTTTTATACAAATAATGTTTAAAAATATTCATACTGTTTTCATAAATATTCAAAAAAAATATCGTTTTATAATACCATCAAAAAAAATTGTCAACCATTATTTTATTAAATATTAAATGTTTACAAAAAATCTTAGCCCAAATGACACATAACGTTCCGGTTGTTTACGACGTTTTTGTTGCCCGAATAAGGGCTTTGCGAAGCAAAGACCAGGGCAACAAAAATGTGCTGGAGTGAGGCGTGGGAATGGAGCGCAGCGGAATGACCTAGCCGAACGGAAGCCGAGGAGCGAAGCGACGAAGCGTAAACAATCCTGTTAAGCGACGTTTCCGCAATCTTCAATATTTTTTTAAATTATTTTCTTAATTTCTCTTTTTAATGATTATATGCAAAAAAATTCATAATTATTAGTTTTCTTTGGAGTTTTTTCATAAAATCTTATACAAAAATTATAATGTGTTCTTTTAAAATATTTGAATCTTAATCTAAATGATTTTTTAGCTCCTATTATTATTTCTCAAACTTATGAATCTCAATTATAAAGATATTTTGTGATTTCATTTTTTCCTATATTCATTTCTTTATTTCTTCATCAAAATAACATTTTGTTATATCGTTTACACATCAGTCTTTAAAAACTAGTAAATCACTTTTTTTGATAGAACGAGTATTATTTCTTAGATTTTATTAAAAAATTCTGATCCATTTTTTCCTCAAAAAATATAAAACTGATATAAATATATCGGGTGATTTTATAGTTTTTATAATCGAAAATCAATGGCCGTTCTTCGATTTTTTTGCGGAAATGTCGCTTAACGTTCCGGTTGTATACGACGTTTTTGCGGTTGCGATAAAGGAAACCGTAGGTTTCCAGCAACCGCAAAAATGTGCCGGAGGAAAAACGTACAAAGGCCGTAGGCCGACTGCGTTTTTTCGTAGGCCAAGCCCGCTACTGCGGGCGCAGCGTATACAATCCTGTTATGTGCAGTACCGCCGTACTCTATTATTTATTAATTCTATGTTTTGTTATTTATTCTTTCTTTAATATATTCTATGATATCGTCTTTATCTTTTATATGAAACGAAAATGGTAAATCATGATTTATTCCATCTTTTGTTTTAATTTTAAATACTTTTTGTGTATTATTGTTTATAATATTAATATCTATTATGTCTTTAAAATATATTCTCCTTTGATACGTTGTACCCCAAGAGTAGGACATAAATTTTCGTTTGTTTATGTCTTGATATTGATATAGCATCTCATTATCTCTAAATTCTATCAATTTAACTCTTTTCGACCTTATAATAAAGGTAATACCATTTATAATAAAAACTAATAAAAAAAGACGTGTTAATATTTCGCATATAAAACTAACAATGCCATGTTCTATTTTCGGTGATATTGAATTTAAAATATCCATTATACCATTTATATTATTAAATATAAACATTAATAAAACACATGATATACCAATTGTAATATAAATTACTCCAATAATTATTGCTTTCCAACGCGGAAAATAATATATTTTATTCATTTTAGGCCTCCATTAAGTTAATACTATTTCAATTATTTCCCTCATAATTTATATTTAATATATTTGTTAATTTATGTCAATATATATTCAAAAAATCTTAGGCGGTATTGCACATAACGTTCCGGTTGTATACGACGTTTTTGCGGTTGCGATAAAGGAACGCGAAGCGTTCCAGCAACCGCAAAAATGTGCCGGAGAAAAAATGCACAAAGGCCGTAGGCCGACTGCGTTTTTTCGTAGGCCAAGCCCGCTACTGCGGGCGCAGCGTATACAATCCTGTTATGCGACGTACCGCCGTATTCTATTGATTTCAATTCTTTATTATATATATCCTTCCTTCTTTATCAAAAATGTATTTTGTCCATTGTAAATCATAAGTTTCCTTGTCAACTATTTTTAATATTATAATTTCATTATCTCCATTATTATTTTCAACTTTAATTGGCGAAAATGGTTCATCATAATTAAAATAATATTCTGTTTCCAAATATGCTTTAAATTTGTTTTCTACTACATCAAATCCATAAATAGCAACAGATGAAAAGTGCCAAAAAGAAAATGTTATTATTTCATTTAATCCATCATTATTAATATCTGACACAAATAAAAAATTGCCTAATTTATTTCCGGGTATATTCTGCGTCAATAATGTAGAATACGGAAATGGCCATCCGTTACCACAATCATATATATTGATAATTCTTTGTGTATCATTAAAAGTATACAATTTATAAACATAACCTTCAAAATCGGTCCAGAGAACAATAAAACATAAAAAACCAGGAATGAGATATTCAACTTCCATTATTTCATTTAGCTCAAGGTATCTCCGGGATGTTTCATCTTCTAAAATTTTATTTTTATAATATCCTAATGGTAGTTTTTCTTGTGTTACATTTTGGTTCAATTTATCAAATATTGTTTTTACATCAATATCAGCTGAATTAAACTCGTCAGATAAAGGTTTTTCAACATATTCTTCTATCGATTCTTTATTGTTACAAGAAAACATCAATAAAATAATCATCATCACCAATGCCTTATTAATCACAAAAACCATCCCTTTGAAAATTCTCTTTGTTTTTTGATATACCTATGGATATAGTATAATATACCGGTTCATAAGTACCAACGTAAATCCCATTTTTTGAATATAATTCTCCATTTTGCCGTTTATATTTATCAATGTTTTCTATAAATTGCCAATTTCCATTATCAAGGCATTTAGATAATTGTTTATAATATTTTCGAGGGCTAATAAGATCAAAAAATACAATTGTAATATAACAAGATTGAACTATATTATTTTCTCCAACAATAATATCAATGAATATCTCATCTTGACTTTTATTATTAATCTCAATTCTTTTTGAATATTTATCATTTTCAAAAATATATGTATCGGGTATAGTTTTATCAATTGTGTTTATATATTCGTCTATAAAACTACTTTGACGGGTGCAAGATATTAAGTAAAATAATGCCAAACCATAAAATACTTTCATTAGTTTATCATAACTCATTAAAAATATTTTGTCAAGTATTTTATATAATATGTTTCAACCAATTTAGGCGGTATGTCGCATAACGTCATTTATACGATCGTTGCTTTTGCCTTATATGGTCACGTTTTAACTACCCAATCCTGCCTCTAACCGGTTCCCATCTTAACCCGCCTGGCCTGTCTTAGCCTGATCACATATTAACGCCAACTGCCCTCACTCAGTCCGCTCACATATTAACGCCCCACCTCCCCACCCCTACCCACAAGCAAATCACTCAAATCACTCTGTCGTGTTATCCAGCGGACTCTGAATGCGGAGGACGCTGCGCCGGGCTATGTGGGTATAGCGTTCGGTGGTTCGGAGGCTTGAGTGGCCCAGCAGGGTTTGGATGTACTTTATATCGGTGCCGTTTTCCAGGAGGTGGGTGGCAAAGGTGTGGCGCAGGCTGTGGATCGACACTTTTTTCTGGATGGACGTATTTTGGATGGCTTTTTCAAAGACATTTTGGGCTGTTCGGATAGTAAGATGGCCGCCGGCCTGGCCGGGGAAAAGCCAGCTTTTGATGCCAAACCGGATGCAGTATTCTTTGATAAAAGCGGCGGCCCGGTCAGCCAGCAGGGTAAGGCGGTCCCGGCGGCCCTTGGCGCCGTAAATCAGCAGGGTTTTTCTGGCAAAATCAACGTGTTCCTTTTTTAGGGTAACCACCTCGCTTACCCGGAGGCCCGACGAATAGGCCAGCATCAAAAGAAGGCGGTGTTTTGGGTTCCGCTCGTTATTGAGGAGCTGGTCCACCTCGGCGCGGGAAAGTACGCCGGGAAGGCGCTTGTCCTGGCGGGGACGGTACTGTTCCCCGGTAAAATTGCGGTGCATCACATTGTTGTAAAAAAACCGTACCGCGCTGATGGCAAGGTTCATGGAAGAACTGGCCAGGTCCTTCACCATGTCCATGTAGGCAAGGTACCTTTTCAAATCGTCCCCGCTTATATCCTCGGGGGTTTTTTGAAGCCGCCGGCACAGGTCCCGGTTATAATAGATATAACTTGTTATGGTCTTGGGGCTGTATTTGCGGGAATGCAGTTCCATCTTAAGCCGTTCCGTCCAATACGAAGAAAAAATATCCGGCGGCGGTACCGAAGAAACCATGCAGGAACGATCCTGCTCGCTTAGGGTATATCCGGGCATTTCCCGGCCCCAGGGGCGGCCAAAAAAACCGCTTATCGCCGGATTTTGAAAATCCTTTCCCACTTCCACATAGGGCCGGTCCGCAAAGATAATCCGGTACTGGTTCGCATTGATGCGGTACCGTAAAACAAAACACCCATGGTCCTTGTCCCAAAAGCCAAATTGGGCAAGCCGCCTAAAAAGCCCATTGTCAAAATCAAACATGGGTACGGTGATTTTGTCACCTTCATAAAAAAGATAGGCCACGTCCATACAAGCTCCTTTTCCCCTCCGTTATATAAAGGGCAATGACATCGTTCCTGCTTTAATCAAAACAAAAAAAGATGAAAAAACGGCAAAAAATCGCCGTTGATACAAGCGTTATGAAGCTCTTTGCCCTTATATAAGGCAGGAGGTCATTATGATTAAACATGGATTGAAATCAATAGCGATTGTTTTGGTAGTACTTTCAGCGGCGTTCTTTTTTCCGGGCTGTTCGCTTTCGGGGCCGGAAACGACAAGTCCGGAGGAGCTGATCATCGCAAGCTGGAATGTTGAGGCTCTCTTTGACGGTACTGACAACGGTACTGAGTATAGTGACTATTCGGGCAATGCGGGCTGGACGGAGGAAAAATACCGGGCCCGGTTAAACGGTATAAGCGGTGCGATCAAGGGAAACGGCGATACCGAAGGGCTTAAGGCCGATATCCTGGTTTTGATTGAAATAGAAAATCCCGCTGTCTTGGAGGACCTGGCAGAAAGCACCGCCATGGACTACCACTGGGCGTTTTTTGCCGGCGCCCCGGACAGCGCCATTGGGTTCGGTGTACTCAGCCGTTTTCCCCTTGGCGAAACCCGCGTTCATTCGGCGCATTTTCCTTCCGGCGCCGTTCCCCGGCCCGTGGCAGAAGTCCGGGTGGATACCGGCGCAGGGCCGCTGGTGCTTCTTGTCTGCCACTGGAAATCTAAACTTGGCGGGGAGGAAAAGACCGAAGTCCTCCGCCGTACCGGGGCAGGCATAGCTGCCTGGCGGATTGCAGAAATTGCCGCCGAAGAACCGGAAACGCCGGTGATCGTCCTTGGTGACCTTAACGAAAACTACGATGAATTTACCAGAATCGGCGGTGCCTATCTTTGCGCGCTTATTCCCGGCAGCGCTAAAGCGGCGGAACTTGTCCGCAAAAACCCCGGCAGCATCAGACCGGGATTTCAGGATTTCCTTGTTGTAAGCGGGGAAAAACCGCCCCGGACTGCATTTTTCACCGCGGGAACCGGCGCAGCAGATCTAACGGTCCCGGTTTTGTTTTCCCCCTGGATGGAGAATGAAATGCCGGATAACGGGAGTCTCTTCGGCGAAGGTCCCGTTTATCAAGGTTCCTTCTATTATAAGGATACCTGGGAGACCATTGATCACTTCCTCCTCAACCCTGCCCTCTTTGACGGCCAGGGTTGGGAGTACGGCAGTTTCCGGCTGGCAGCGGTTCGGCCTTTTACCGGCACATCGGGGGTTCCCCAGGGTTACAATCCCCGGACGGGCAGCGGTCTTTCGGATCACCTTCCCATTGTGCTGCGGCTGCTTCTGCTTGACAAATCAAAAATGTTATAATACACTAACTCTATGATGTTATCCGATGCTCCCAAGGGGGCTTCTTTCAAAGTACTTAGGGTAACCCTGGGTAAAGAGGTGGGCCGCCGCCTGGCCGATATGGGCTTTACCGGCGGTACCGAAGGTGCGGTGGTGCGTACCGGTTTTTTCCGGGGGCCGCTGCAGGTTCGTATCCGGGGGTATGATATCCTCATCCGCCGTTTTGAGGCGGCGGGTATTGAAGTGGAACCCGTGGGCGACTGGTCTGCGGCGGACGATGCGGCCCGTTTCCTTGGCCTGGGGCGAATGCGCCGCCCTGGGCCGGACCTGACACGGACGGACGGACCGGGGTCTGACAAATGAAGGCAATACGCATCGCCCTGGCGGGAAACCCCAACTGCGGCAAAACAACACTTTTTAACGCACTTACCGGCGCTCACCATAAGGTGGGAAATTATCCCGGCGTAACGGTGGAAAAACGGGAAGGAATTCGCACCAGGGGGGACCGGCAGTATCACTTTATTGACCTTCCGGGTATTTACAGCCTTACCGCCTATTCTCTGGACGAAGTGGTAGCCAGGGATTTTATCCTGGACGAAAAACCGGACATCATCGTGGATGTGCTTGACTCCACCAATCTGGAGCGGAACCTGTACCTCTGCCTGCAATTCCAGGAACTGGGGATCCCCGTGGCGGGGGCCCTTAACATGAGCGACGAGGCGGAAACCAGGGGAATACGGATCGACGACAAAAATCTTTCCGGGATCCTGGGAATTCCCATGGTTAAAACCGTAGGACCCAAAGGAACGGGGGCCGAAGAACTGCTGGATCTTATCGACAAGATGATCGATACTCCGGCTCTGCCGGATCCCGCAGAAAATATCCGCCCGGCGTTAAATGGTGCGGCACATTCCGCGGTAAATTCCGCAGAGCGGCGCTTCCTTAACTACCGTGATGAAATTGAACAACACCTCTTGGTACTTGAAAAACTAATCGCCGCCGATGAAACTTTTGCCGCCAGGTATCCTACCCGGTGGCTTGCGGTAAAACTTTTGGAAAAGGACAGCAATGCCTATGAACGGCTTGGGGAACATTCGCGGCAGAGTGAAATCAAAACTTCCGCCGCCGAAGCGGTAGCCTGGATAGAAAAACACTTTGGCAAAGATGCGGAAATTGTTGTGGCGGAACAGCGTTACGGCTACATTCGCGGGGCGGTAAAGGAATCGGTACAAATTGTCAAGACCCCGGACTTTTCTATTACCGAAGCGGCGGACCGGATTATCATGAACCGTTTCCTTTCGCTGCCAATTTTTATCGCCGTCCTTTGGGGGGTATTTCAGTTTACCTTTTTTCTGGGCCAATACCCTATGGCGGCGCTGGAAAGCCTTTTTGGTTTTGCCAGCGATTTCCTCAATTCAGTTTTGCCTCCCGGGCTTTTCCGCTCTCTTGTTGTGGACGGCATTATCGGCGGCGTGGGTGGCGTGTTTTCTTTTATCCCCCTCATCGTAATTCTTTTTTTCCTTCTTTCGATCCTTGAGGATCTGGGTTATATGTCCAGGGCGGCCTTTGCCACCGACAAATTCCTCCATGCCTTTGGCCTCCACGGCCAGTCAATTTTTCCCATGATGCTGGGATTTGGCTGTTCCGTGCCGGCCATCATGGCGGCACGGACCCTTAAAAGCAGGCGGGACCGGATTATCACGGTGTTGATCACTCCGTTCATAAGCTGCGGCGCCAAACTGCCGGTTCATGTGCTTTTGGCCGCAGCGTTTTTTCCCGGCCATGCCGCCAATGTGGTTATGATGATCTACGCCGCGGGGGTGATCCTTTCGCTGGTATCGGCGTTTTTCCTCCGCAAAACCATACTGCGGGGCGATCCTACTCCCTTTGTAATGGAACTGCCGCCGTACCGCGCCCCCACCCTGCGGGGCGTACTTTGGCATGTGTGGGAAAAAACCTGGCAGTACATGAAAAAAGCCGGTACGGTGATCCTGGCATCGGCGATCCTTATCTGGGCCATCACCAGCTTTCCTGTTTACCAGGGAACGGATGCGGCGGATACCGAAATAAGCGAAGTTTCGGCGGCGCTGGAACACAGTTTTGCCGGGAGGCTTGGCAAAACAATCGAACCTGTTTTCCGGCCCCTGGGTTTTAACTGGAAACTTGCCGCTGCTTCGGTTACCGGTTTTGCCGCCAAGGAAGTAATCGTTTCTACCCTGGGAATACTTTACCGGGTGGGCGGCGAAGAAACCGAAGAAAGCCAGGGGCTCCGCAATGCTATCGCCGCTGATCCGGATATGAGTCCCCTTGTGGCCCTGGTGTTTATGCTTTTTACGCTGGTGATCCCTCCCTGTTTTGCTGCCCTGGGAGTGATCCGGGCGGAACTGGGCTTTAAGTGGCTTGCCTTTGAAGTGGGTTTTCTTTTAACGCTTGGCTGGGTATTGTGTTTTATGGTATATCACATCGGGATACTAATCTCGGGATAGTAATCCGTAGAGCCGGTCCAGATCGTCCATGGAATAGTACTCAATTTCGATGCGGCCCCGTTTAAGGTTTCCGTTAATAACAACCTTTGTTCCCAGGGTTTCAATAAATTTATCTTCCATTGTTTTAAGTTCCGGTTCCCGTTTTGCCGGGTTCTCCGGCTTGCCCGTCCCGGTTTTGCCTCCGGCAAGTTCCGCGGCGTATTTTTCCGCTTCCCGGACTGAAAGACCTTTGGTTTTTATCCTGGCAAACAGTTTTTCCTGATCCGCCGTTTTGGCAAGGGAAAGAATTGCCCTGGCGTGTCCCGCTGTCAGGGAACCCGACTCCAGGGCTTCCCTTATTCCGGCGGGAAGTTTAAGGAGCCGGAGGGCATTGGCTACGGTGGAACGGTTTTTTCCAACCCGTTCCGCCGCTTCGTCCTGGGAAAGGCCGCCTGTTTCCATAAGCTGTTTATAGGCCGCCGCTTCTTCTATGGGGTTCAGGTCGGAACGGTGGATGTTTTCGATAAGAGCCACTTCCAGCCGCTTTTGGTCCGAGTAGTTACGGACTACCACGGGTACTTCGCGTAAGCCCGCCAGGGCTGCCGCCCTGCTCCGCCGTTCCCCGGCAACAATTACATACGAGCCGCTGGCCCCTTCGTCAACAATGATGGGCTGGATAATGCCATGTTGTTTGATCGAAGCAGCCAGTTCTTCCAGTGCGGCCTTGTCAAAACGTTTGCGGGGCTGTCCGGGGTTGGCGGAAAGTTTCTCCAGGCTTACCAGAATTTCACCGCCGAATGTTACGCCGCCAGCGGTTTTACCGGACACAGTTTTACCCGATGCGGCTTTACCGGATCCGTTATCAGCCCGGTTCTGGTTTGCCCGGTCTTCGTCTTCATCGGGGAGCAGGGCCGACATTCCCCTGCCAAGCCGGTTTTTAGCCACGGGCTAAAACCTCGGCTGCCAGGCTCTGGTAGGCTTTGCCGCCGGAGCTGGCGGGATCGTACTGGGAAATGGGCTGGCCGTGGGAAGGGGCTTCGGAAATTCGTACATTCCGGGGAATAATCGTTTCAAACACTTTTTCCCGGAAGTACCCGCTTACTTCTTTTACCACATCCTGAGCCAGCCGGGTCCGCTGATCGTACATGGTAAAAAAGATGCCGCCTATCTGGAGTTCCGTGTTAAGATTTTTCTGGATACGCCGGATTGTTTGAAGCAAGAGGGAAAGACCCTCCATGGCAAAATATTCACACTGCATGGGGATTAGTACCGAATCCGCCGCCGCAAGTCCGTTCAGCGTCAGCACCCCCAGGGACGGAGGGCAGTCGATAAGGATATAGTCATAACTGGAGCGAACCGGTTCCAGTGCATTTTTAAGAAACAGATCCCGCTGTTCCTGTTCCACCAGTTCTACCGCCGCCCCGGACAGGTCTATGCCAGAGGGAATTACCGAGAGGTTCGGCACCGATGTTTTACGGATTACCTGTTCCAGTACGGCCTTGCCGGAAATAAGTTCGTAGACCCCCGGTTTTGCCTTGCTCTTGTCCAGGCCTACGCCGCTGGTTAGGTTTGCCTGGGAATCAAAATCGACAAGAAGTATCGACTTTCCCGCTTCCGCAAGGTAGGCCCCTAAATTAACCGCCGAGGTTGTTTTACCAACCCCGCCTTTCTGGTTTACAAATACAAAAACCCTGCCCATAGAGGAATTGTAACACAAAGATCAATTTTGTGCTATGTCATCCCAATTCCTGGGCCCGTTTCCAGGAGGCTTCCACGGCAGAAATGATCGTTCCCCTAAAGGCTCCCCGTTCCAGGGCGCTTACTCCCTGAATCGTGGTACCACCGGGGGAGGTTACCATATCCTTAAGCTCTCCCGGATGTTTCCCTGTTTCAAGCACCAGGGCGGCGGTACCCAGTACTGTTTGGGCCGCATACCGCAGGGCCTTTTCCCGGGATAATCCCGCCAGAACACCGCCGTCCGCCAGAGCTTCGATAAACTGGCACACAAAGGCAACCCCGGAACCGGAAAGGCCTGTTACGGCATCCATAAGTTTTTCATCGACCTTATCCACAATACCTGCGCCGGCAAGTATCTTTTCCAGGACTTCAAGTTTTTGCGCAGGAAACTTGTAAGACGGTGTAAAGGCAATTACCCCCTTGGAAATAAGGGCCGCAGTGTTGGGCATAATCCGCACCACCGGCACCAAAGCCATGGGCGCACGGGCGGCGGGGACATCCATGCCCGAACCGCTCACAATCGCCTGTATTTTGTTGATGGACCAGCCAGCCGCCATGGACACCAGCACCGCCGGGTTACCCGATGCAATGCGGTCCCGGATTACCGGGGCAATTTCTGCCAGAACCGAAGGCAGCACCTGGGGCTTAACCGCAAGAAAAACATATTCCCCGGTTTTGGCCGCCTCTTCATTGGCGCCGCATACCATGGCCCCCATCAAACGGGCCGATGCCCTGGCTTTTGCCTTGTTGGGATCAGAAAAGGCGATATTTTCCCCGCCGGCAACAGCGGCGGCGCCCTTCATCAGGGCAGTGCCCATGTTTCCGGCGCCAATACAGGCAATCTTTGTTTTCATGTTATACACTATACTAACAATAATTTGGAAGGTATAGAGCGGCAAAACACGTTGAGAATTTAGAATGAGAAAAACGACATTTCCTATTTTTCCGTGCCGGTGGTTTCCCTAACAACCGTATGAAAATGGCTTGTAAAATCCTCAAGAATCTAATAGAATTACTAATAATCCTATTGGGATTTTTTGATTTTAGCTAAGGCGGTTCACTATACACCTCCGCAAGGAGCGGGGTACGCCAGTGAAAGGAGCACGCTTTATGGCATATTTACCAATCGGCTACAGGATCAAAACCAGGGGTTTTAAGACCATTACAACGCTTGATCCACAAAATGGTAAGGAATGTCTGGGCGAAGGCGGGCAAGGGGCGGTGTACCTTGTCGACTATGCCGGTTCACGCAAGGCGCTCAAGTGGTATTCGGGTAGCGTTTTGATAACCGGGCAAAATTCTACGAAAACCTTGAAAACAACATCAAAACGGGTAAACCGGCGGATGCTTTTTTATGGCCCGAGGACATTACCGAATATCACGGCAATGCCTTTGGTTATATTATGGACCTGCGCCCCGCAAGCTACAAGGATTTTTCCCGCTTCCTTGTTGGCAGGGAAACCTTCGCCAGCGTTACCTCGATGGTCAACGCCGCACTCAATATTACGGCAGGTTTCCGCGCCCTGCATAACAAAGGCTACAGTTACCAGGACTTGAACGACGGCAACTTTTTTATCAATCCAAAAAACGGCGATGTACTGATCTGCGACAATGACAATGTCTGCGCTTACGGTAAAAATTCGGGTATTGCAGGAAAAGCGCGTTACATGGCGCCGGAAATTGTTGCGAAGAACGCGAAGCCCGGTATACATACCGACCGCTTTTCGCTTTCGGTTATTCTGTTTCTTTTGTGGACGAATAACCACCCGCTGGAAGGCAAAGCCGCCTGCCCGCCCTGCATGGACGCAAAACATGAAAAAAAGATCTACGGCGAGAATCCGGTATTTGTCTTTGATCCGGACGATAAATCGAATATTCCCGTACAGGGTATTCATAAAGGGGTTATAAGCCGCTGGCCTTTTTTACCCGGATATTTGCGGGAGGAGTTTGTTAAAGCATTTAGTAAAGAAGTGCTGGGCGACCCCAACAAACGGATTATCGAACAGGAATGGCTGCGCCTTTTTATCCGTATGCGGAGCGAGGTTTTCAAGTGCCCCTGCGGCGAAGTGTATTTTGCCGATCCGGTAAAACCAAACCCCTGTCCCTCTTGAAAAAAAATCAATGCCTTTCCTTTTTATATAAAAGCAGGAAAGTATAATCTTCCCGTCCACCGGCACACCAAACTCTACGAATGCCACACACAGAAGGATTCCGACAATTTTACGGTGGTAACAGGCGAAGGGTCTTTTGAAGACAGCACCTTTTTTCTTAAAAATGTTTCGGACAAAACATGGATAATTGAAGGCGATGCGAAAAGCCTATCAACCGGGGAGGCAGCGGCGTTAAAAAAAGGTATGAATATCAATTTTGGCGACGGTATGGCATCCACACATTAAGGAGGAAAACAAATGGCATTGACAGACAAGGTAGAAATTCCCCGCAGGACGATGGCTCTTTTTTTTGTCATTGATGCTTCGGGAAGTATGGACGGTTCCAAAATCGGCGCAGTCAACACGTCGATACAGGAAGTTATTCCCGCGATTCGAGATGTATCGGAAGAAAACGCAGACGCAGAGATAAAAATTGCTGCGCTTGAATTTTCCAACGGTACGCGCTGGCTAACACCAAATGGCCCGGTGCCTGCAGAAACTTTTAGCTGGAACTTTATAGACGCTGCGGGCGTTACCGATTTTGGCGCAGCGTGCAGGGCATTAAACGAAAAACTTTCTACCAAAGCTTTTATGCAGGAAGCCACCGGATCGTTCGCCCCTGCCATTTTTTTAATGTCCGACGGCGACCCCACAGACGACTGGCAGAACGGCCTTGCGGAGCTAAAACGGAATAACTGGTTTAAGGCTGCGGTAAAGGTCGCCGTTGCCATAGGAGACGATGCAAACAAAGACGTACTCAAAGAATTTACCGGATCCATGGAAGCGGTTCTGGAAGTACATAACTCGGTTATGTTAAAAAAGATGATAAAGTTTGTTAGTGTTCGCGCGTCCCAGGTTGCCAGTAAAAGTTTAAACGTAAACAGCGCAGGTAACGGGGACGCACAAAAACAGGAAGAACTCAATGCGGCCCTCCGGGACTTTACCCAGGAAGCGGCCGCTGTGCCGGATAATTCGGATGACGGTGACTGGTAATGTATGAGGCATTTTCTACTTCCTGTATTGGAAGCAGTCACCTTAAACACGATAAAGATATTGAAGATCGAACAGCTCATTATACCAATGCAAAAATGTCACTTGCTGTTGTTGCAGACGGACACGGAGCGGACGAATGTTTCCGCAGTGCAAAGGGAGCGGAAATTGCCGTTAAATGTGCGATTAAGGCCATGCATGATTTTATCACTGAACTTGAACCACTCTTTACGGTACGATTTTTTCACAAGAGCGAACCGCCCTCGCAGGAAGAATTTGACAAACTTTTAGCGAACCTTGTTAAACACATCATTGCCCAATGGCACGATCAGATGGAACAGCATTATAAAACAGAACCCTTTACCGCAGAAGATCTTGAAAAGACCGGGGGAAAATACCGCGAAAAGTTTGAGGCGGGCACGGACTATTACAAAGCCTATGGAACCACACTTATCGCCGCCGCCGTTACGCAAAAATATTGGTTCGGTCTGCACATAGGGGACGGCAGGCTTACCGCACTCTACAAGGATGGTACTTTTGACCAGCCCGTGCCCTGGGACGATAACTGTTTTTTGAACCGGACAAGCTCTATTTGCGATGACGATGCCGCGGAAAGCGCCCGCTTTTATGTTTCGTTACACAAAGAAAAAGAACCGCTTGCTGCGTTATTTTTGTGCAGTGACGGCGTAGATGACAACTATCCGGTCGAAAAAAACGAGGAACATCTTTATAAACTGTACCGGACCATTGCGCTTACCTTTGCCGAAGACGGTTTTTATTCCACCTGTAAACAACTGAAAGACCTAACCCAAAACTTTGCCACCAAAGGTAAGGGTGATGACACCAGCATTGCGGGGATTATTGACATGGATGCAGTGAAGGCGGCGGCGCCTGTCTGGAGGAAACAGGCTGCGGATGAGGAAGAAGCATGAGAAAGAAAACCTTATGGATATTTGTTTTATTGTTTCTAGTGGTAGTAATTCTTTTATGCAAAAATTTTCAGATAGGGAAAATAAATATTCTGGGGGGCATATATGAATTAGACCTATCAATAACTTTAAAAGACGCTCTAATTGTTATAGGAGGTATGATCGTATTTATTTCTACTAATGCCCTTTTTAATTTTACTAAGGAAGGAAGAGATGTAAAAGCTAAAAGAATTATTCTTGAAAAAAAATTCGAAATTAATGAAAAAGCAGAAAAACAAAATGATATCCGAAAAAAAAGCGAAAGACTACTTAATAAAAAAGAAGAGTATCTTTCTGAATTGAAGAAAACAGCAGAAAAAGATGTTAACGGCTATTCTAAAGATGGAGGAATTGATAATTATTTTGAAAAAAGAAAAAGGCTTTTTATAGAAATAATAGAGTTTTTAAAAAATAATGGTATTGAAGATATATCTTTTACCAAACAATATGTAGTTGATGAACCATATATTATTTCCCCAGCAAGAGATGGTGGGTGGAATAAAGTTAGTAAAATATCTCTTGAGCTAATTGAGAAACTGATGAGAATTAAATGAAAAGGACTAACCCATGAACACAAACCTCTTATCCATCGTAAAACAAATCATCGCCACAAGCGGCGAAGGCATCCTTGCTGACCCCCAGCGTCTCAAGGCCTTTTTCAGCGACCTTGCCAAGGACGAGCCCAAGCCCCTGCGTATCGCGTTCGGGCGCTGTGTCGAAAACGGCGCGTATAACGCGCTAAAAACCGCGCCGGACGCCGTCGAGCGGGCATCGCGCAAAGCGGCCATAGCGCAAAGGCTGCGTGATGATCTGGGGCTTGACCCGGCGATCTCCGGCGAGGCGCTGGATATTTTGGAAGCGGCAATAGCTGAAAACGCATCTACCGCTTCGCCGTCCGCATTGCCCATCTGTAAAAACTGCGGCAAAGAGCTAAAGCCGGAGTGGACGGCGTGTCCGTATTGCGGCGCAACGACGGTGGCAGCGGGGCAACCGGAAACAGCCGCGCCCGAAAGCCTGTCGCAGGTTGTGCATGATGAACCGGCGGTAACGTTTACGCCAACCGCACAACCCACGACTTCTGCTACGGCGTCCGCTAAGAAGAAAGCGACGATTCGCAACGCTCTGATTGCGGTAGTAGCGGCGCTGGCTATTGGACTTGGCATATTTTTTTTGGTGGTGTATCGCCCCATAAAACTTGATGAGAACAGCAATATCATTTTTACTCAAAAGAGGAATAATGACGAACTCATAAGGGGGAATCTTGCGCTGACCTTAAAAGATGTCCAAGCGACACAAAAGTTTATTACAAAAAATTTCCCGGACTTTGATTTTGAAAAAGAAGGTTATGTAACTGATGACTACCGGAATGAGCTACTGATAAAGGAGTTTAATAAAAACCCGGAAGTTATGTCTATTTATTTGAGCGGTATAAAAGAAATGGCGGGACTTTCATCAACTTATGCCCATCTGCTTATACTGGATTTAAATGATGATGGCAACGACGAATTGGTTCTTTATTATTTTAGCACAGATCAAGAGTTTTCTGATACATCAGGTTTTGAATACTTTAATGGACGCTACCACTTAACAAGTAAATTTGATAATAAAATGACCAGCATAATCGTATATAGATATTTATACATAAATACCAATGAGCCGTATTGGATAATAGGGTGGGCTGATAGTGTCCCTGTAAAGGATCGCCTTGCGCTTCTTAAAGATTTTCTCAATGCATTAAGTTATACAAAAGTATTTAAAAATCTCGGTGCTGATTTTTTTAAGGACATATATACAGATATAGAGCAGGATCAAACGATAAAAGACATAGTAGACTGGTGGAAATAATCTACCGGAAAAACGACTGGGCTACGAAGTTGGGGCGGAAATAGGGGGATGAAATGGGAAAGAAAAAAGGCAATGGCTCCGAAAATACGGAAACATCGGGATGCAAATTTATATTTTCAAAGTGCGGTAAATGTATTCTAGCAAAACTTTGTAAATTTTCAGGTTTAGTTGGAAAAATATTTATTGGCGGAGTCATATTCATGGCGATATGGGGCATTCTATAAATTTTTACCTGATGGAGAAGATTTGCTAAAATTGCTCCTTAATGCATCCGGTCTCGCCGGAGCGGCGGCAATTTTGGGTGTATTTTACAATAAAACAAAAAATGAAATTGACAGGCCAAAGGTAAGCGTTGATTCCCGGGATTTTTCTGATAAGTTCAAAAATGAACTGGAAAACTCGTTAAAAAAAGCATCGGCAAAAGAATCCTTGAGTATGCTTGTTGAACAGTTCAAAAAAGATATAGAGGAAAAATCAATAACAAAAGACGCTATTAAATTTTCTGATTATGTTTGTTCTGTTTGGAACCATACAGAAAAAGCATTGATTTTACAGCCCAATGAACTTATGAAAGAAGGGTATGAACGTATATGTAAAGAGATGATGGAGAAGATTGAACGTGATAAAAATTATTCTATTTTTGGATCGCCGTTAAGTTTTTTTAATCCAATCCTGACGGCAAAGTATGTTTTTGACGATCCGGCAGCGGAAAACAAGATTTGTTTAGACGTTTATTTGTGTAAAGACAAAGTAAAACATATTACAGACACTAAAGATTTTAAAGTTTTTGGGTATGCATTAATTTATGCTTATTATAATACGGAAATGTATGTATCGTGCTGGGAGCTTTTTGAGAGAAGCCCTAGGGATGTTGAACTCTTAAAAGGTTATATTGCAGGCCATAAGGACCAAACCCCATGAACACCACCCTCTTAGAAAATATCGGAGTGAGAGCCTATATGGGAAAAGTAAACACGGCGGTTTGCCTCGTCAATACGGTATACCAAAAGCCAGTCCCCTTCAATATGACATTCGGAAAAGCCTGCCCAGTTACCATGCAGAGGGTGATTACGGCAACGCGGTGGAAGGGGAGCCTCCCGAATAATCAAACCCATGATTTCAATGAGCTTGTCCAAATTCTTGCCGCGTTTTTTCGCCAGGGTATACTCTTGCTTGAAAGAGTTGGTGCGGAACGATTCAAGCATGAGTTAGCTTTCCATATCCTCAAGCAGTTCATCAAGAGAATAAAAACCCTGTGCGGGGATCTTCCCGTCAATCATATTATTGACTTCCTGCATGGCCGCAACAGCTTCGGCGTTGGGGATGTGCTCCGTCTTGCCACAAACAGGGCAGACATAAGGTTTTTCGGAGGCAGACTCAAGATGTTTCTGCTTGAGGTAGCCAACAAAGTCAAGCACCTCGCCCGCGCAGTCATCGGTAAGGGTCTGAATTTCTTTAATAAGCAGTTCAGTATTGGACATACCATAACTATACACCATTTGCGGGTATCTTGTCTATTGAGGAGAATCCCATGAACACAAACCTCTTGACCATCGTAAAACAAATCATCGCCATGAACGGCGAAGGCATCCTTGCCGACCCCCAGCGTCTCAAAGCTTTTTTCAGCGATCTTGCCAAGGACGAACCGAAACCTCTACGTATCGCGTTTGGACGCTGTATCGAAAACGGCGCATATGATGCGCTTAAAACCGCACCGGATGTCGCTGAACGAGCCTCTCGTAAAGCGCTCTCCGCCGAGGCACTGGATATTCTGGAAGCAGCGATATGTGTAGCAGCGCAGCCACGACCGCAGAAAAACCGGAAAATCCGGTTATCAACCTGCCTGCCGGAATGAATGGGTCAGGGGTATTTGCGAAAAACCAAAAATCACCTGCGGTTCCTGTACTAATCGGGCATTTGTGCCAATAAGCGATGATGTCGTCAGAGATCACTTGGCCGGGCATATTCCGGCTTCCTATGAAGGCGGACCAGCGATCCCATTTGTCATGGGTGTTTATCCGTTATTGCAAAATGAAACCTGTTATTTTCTTGCGGTGGATTTCGACAAGCAGGCATGGCAAGAAGATGTAAAAGCCTTCATGGAAACCTGCAGGACTGAAAATATACCGGCAAGCCTTGAACGGTCGCGATCCGGGAACGGCGCCCATGTTTGGATGTTTTTTGAAAACCCGGTTCCGGCAGCCAAGGCAAGAAAACTCGGTTCCCTTCTCATGACCCGGACCCTGGATCAGCGGCCGGAAATCGGACTTGACTCATTTGACCGCTTCTTCCCCAATCAGGATACTGCGGACTAAAGTCCGAGCCCAAAGGCGGTTTCGGGAACCTTATCGCCCTTCCATTACAAAAAGCTGCACGAGAAAAAAATCATAGTATCTTTTTGGACGATAACTTTGTGCCGCAATCCATTCCCCTCGCGCCGCAATCCATTCTCTTCGCGCCGTATCCTGATCAATGGGCTTATCTCTCGTCGGTAAAACGTATTAGCGAAGAACAGCTTGATGTGATAATCAAAGTTGCGGCTGAACGGCAAGAACTACTGCCTGTATCATTTGAAATAGAAATAGAAAATGACGAAAAGCCATGGCAGAGGAAATCTGAAATTCTGCCAACAATTGCAGAGCCGCTGCCATCTGCTGTTGAAGTGGTAGTTTCAGACCAGGTCTATATTAACCATACCGGTCTTCCTCCGATTCTTCGTAACCGAATTCTACGGCTAGCATTATTTTCTAACCCCGAGTTTTGTAAGGCTCAAGCCATGCGGAACAAGCCGCGAATATTGTACTGCTATGAGTTCTTTCCAAAATATATCGGTCTCCCGATTGGTTGTTTAGATGATTTGAAAACCATTCTGGAATACTATCACATTACTCCGCAGATTGATAATAAACAAAATCATGGGACGTCTATCACGGTTGAATTTAAAGGTGAATTACGGGAGGAACAGAAAAAAGCAGCTCAAGCGATATTTGCAAATTCGACAGGGATCCTTTCTGCTTCAACGGCCTTTGGGAAAACGGTGGTTGCCCTTTGGTTAATTGCAGAACGCAAAGTTAATACCTGCCATTCAGGATATTTTCCGGGATCTTTGGAATAATACGGAGCGAAATTCAATAATTGTTCAAGATATTTTTAATGCCTACTTGGAAGGGAGGGAATGTCTTGTTCTATCCGAACGGCTTGAACATCTTGATTTGCTCAAAGAGCATCTGCAAGGAAAGATTGATAATTTATTCGTCCTGACGGGTGGTATGGGTAAAAAACAACTTCGGGCCATAATGGAGGGCATCAACAATGTTCCCGATACCGGCAGCAGGGTAATCCTTGCAACCGGGAAGTACCTTGGGGAGGGGTTTGATTTGCCCTGCCTGGACACTTTGTTTTTAGTCTTTTCTTTTTCATGGAAAGGAACCCTTATTCAGTATGTTGGCTTAACCGGGCCCATTATGGCAAAACAGAGATACGGGTGTATGACTATGTCGATGACAAGGTTCCGGTTCTATCAAGAATGTATGGACGGCGCTTAAAGGGCTATAAGGCGTTAGGGTTTACCGTATAGACAGTAGAGTGCAGTCTATACTTCTTTCTCACGGTCAGGATGGCTTGTTTCCGTATCAAGGTACCAAAAACGCCGTCCCCAACTGAGTCCCCGCCGCCAGGGCTTCCAACGCCCGCTTTTTTCCGCCGTGGGCCAGGATCATGGGGATGCCGTAGGACACGGCCTGTTCTGCGGCATCCAGTTTGGTAACAATGCCCCCGGTGCCAAAATTGCTTGTTCCCGTGGTGTTTACCTGCTGCCGGGCCGCTGTTATATCCTGGACTTCCCCGGCCAATTGGGCGCCGGGGTCTTCCTTGGGGTTTTTGTCATAGAGCCCGTCAATGTCGCTAAAAAGGATCAAGAGGTCGGCGCTCCAAAGGATTGCCGACTGGGCGGCCAGAGTATCGTTATCGCCTATTTTTATTTCTTCCACACTTACCGTGTCGTTTTCGTTGATCACCGGAACAATTCCCTCGTCCACCAGGGTAAAAAGGGTATTCCGCATGTTGAGGGTCCGGGTATTGTCGCCAAAGTCGTCCCGGGTTAAAAGGATTTGGGCAATGTGAATTCCCTGAGGGGCAAAGGCCCGCTCCCAGGCATCCATCAGTTTTACCTGGCCCACCGCACAGAGGGCCTGCCGGTAATGGAGGTCTTTTTTGCGGGCCCACTTGTCCATGGCAGAAAGCCCCGCCACCTGGGCGCCGGAAGAGACAACGACGATCTGTTTGCCCTCTTTAATCAGCGCCCCGGCCTGTTCGGCAAATTCCGCCAAAAGTGGAGCGTTGATCCGCCCTTCCCCGTCTGCCAGGGTATTGGAACCAAACTTAATAACGATTTTACGCGCATCCGCGATAAGGCGGGGAATAATACTCATACTTATCTATATACTAGCACCGGTTTTTGTGCAATCGGCGCATAGATAATCCCGAGAGGTGATCAACTTGAAGGAAAGAATTTACAGATCCCCGGCGATAAGAATTGCCTCTGCCAGGGTTTCGCGGACATTGTCGGCTCCAATGGCAGCAATAAACCCTGCCCGTTCCATGGTCTTTCGCGGGCTTTCCTGCATCTCACAGATAAAGAGGGCTATTTTTCCCTGTTTGCATTGGTGGTTGAATGATTCCAGTGCCGTGATCCCCGTGGAATCCACTGCGGGTACGGAACGCATCCGCAGAATAATGGCGCGGGGTTTTTTTGCCACACTGCGTAAAACATGCTGCAGGGTATCGGCTACGCCAAAAAAGAAGGGGCCGGAAATTTCGTAGATCTCGATCTTTCCCGAATGTTCGGGTATGGCTTCTCCTGTTTTTTCGCTGCGGTCATGGCCAAAGATAAGCTGGGCACCAAGGCCTTCCGAACCATCTTTAATCCCCGTTACTTCGATCATCCGTTTAAGGAATAAAAATACCGCCAGGACTATGCCTACCTCCACCGCAAAGGTAAGATCCACCAGAACGGTTAAGACAAAAGTAGTAAGCAGTACTGCGGCATCGCTCTTGGGGGCTTTAAAAAGTACCCGGAAGAAACGGCCCAGACTGCTCATGTCCCAGGCTACGGCCATAAGCACTGCAGAAAGGCTGACAAGCGGAACCGCCTGTGCCAATGGCGCAAGGAACAGGATAAAGAGCAGCAGCGTAACGGCATGGATTAAACCCGAGACAGGGCTCACTGCACCGGCTTTGATATTTGCTGCAGTCCGGGCAATGGCTCCGGTGGCAGGGATGCCGCCGAAAAACGCCCCGGCAATGTTTCCCACTCCCTGGGCTACCAGTTCCATGTTGGCCTTGTGCCGGTCGCCGGTCATGCCGTCGGCAACTACTGCGGAAAGGAGCGATTCAATCGCCGCAAGCAGGGCAATGGTAAAACTATCGGGCAGTACCTGGCGTACTGTTTCCCAATGGAAAACAGGCGGCGAAAAAGCAGGAAGGCTTTGGGGTATGCCGCCAAAACGGCTGCCGATGGTTTCTACCGGCAGTTTAAACACCTGGCACAAAACTGTAGCGGCCGCCACCCCCGCCACCGCGCCTGGTATGCGGGGAACGAATTTGCGGATCACGATGATCACTGCCAGGGTAAAAAAACCCAGGGCCGCTGCGGTTCCGTTGAACAACGGCAGGGCCCGGAAATTTTCCCGCCACATTACAACAAATTCCGGCGAAGCCGCGGTAAGTTTAAGGCCAAAGAAATCTTTTATCTGCTGGGAAAAAATCAGGAGCCCTATGCCGGTAGTAAAGCCCGTGGTTACCGGGTAGGGAATATATTTGACAAAACGGCCAAGCCCGGTAAGGCCCATGGCGATAAGGATAAGCCCCGCAAGAATCGTGGCAATAATAAGCCCTTCCATGCCATGGCGGGTGATGACCCCAAAGATGATCACCACAAAAGCGCCTGTGGGTCCGCCGATTTGGAATTTGCTTCCCCCTAAAAGGCTGATGCAAAAACCTGCTAAAATGGCTGTATACAATCCCTGAGCGGGGGTACCCCCGGCGGCAATGCTGAACGCCATGGAAAGGGGCAGTGCGATAACCCCAACAGTAAGTCCTGCCGTCAGATCCTTTCCCAAAAGCCCGGGATGGTACCCCTCTTTTTTGGAAAAAAGTTCAAAGGTCCGGGGAATAAAATCTTTTGGTGAAACAAGTTTAAACGCAGCCATAGTTTTTTGGTTATCCCCGTCTAATATAAAGCGGCAGTGTGGCAATTTCTTTGTCGTCAATGTAAAGAACAAAGTTTACCACACCGCTGTTCTGGAAGTGCAGATTGGAAATGGTAAACACCAGGTGGGATACGGCGGTGGCGTTTCCCGCACCTTTTACTTCCACTGTTCCGGTAACAGGTTCTATGTTTGCCTCCCCATCCAGATCCCTGGCTTCTATACGGAAGCTGTGGTTGGAAAATTCCCAAATGTCAAAACGGATACGGATTACTACCGAAAGCTGGGAATGAATGCAGGGAAAATTCCGCGAGATGATCGTGTCAAAGGTGCCGACAACGGTAAGTTTGCCGCCGCTTTCCTGGGCAAAATCGCAGAAGGTAAAAAGTTCGGTTTTCATTCTTCCGCCTCAGCGGTTACATCGTGAACCGTCGGAATCTGGCCGGCAAATTCGGCGGCCTGTTCAACATGGTAGAGCATTACTCTGTTCCTTCCTGCCCGTTTTGCTGCATACAGGGCCGTGTCGGCATCGTTAATCAATTTTTGCACATAGTCGTCGTTGCCAGGATCTTCCATGAAACTTTCTGCAATGCCAAAACTGGCATATACCGAAACAGGACCGTTTTCCAGGGCCACCGGCGTTTCCGCCAGATTTTTACGAAGCCGCTCCACTACGCCGGCGCCTGTTGTTTTATCGGCATTGTAAAAAAAGAATACAAATTCTTCGCCGCCGTATCTGCCAAGAAAATCGCCTTTCCGGAGTCCCTGGGAAACGGTGTGAACTACATGGCGCAGGGTTTCATCTCCCGCCAGGTGACCGTAGGTATCGTTGAAACGTTTAAAATGATCAATATCCATCATAGAGAGGCAGCAGGGTATGGAACGAATAGCGGCATTTTGCAGTTCGCTTTTGGCAAGTTCAATAAAGGACCTGCGGTTTAATACCCCCGTAAGTGAATCGTGGCTGGCCAGAAATTGCAGCCGGGCTTCGCTTTCCTGGAGGGCTTCCATGGCGGAACTGTGGTGGGCTACTTCGTTACGGAGCATATTGTTGGTGATTACCAGGGCTTCTTCTTTTTGCCGGAGGGCGGTAAGGGTGGTGTTAAGCTGACTGACCATCCGGTTAAAGGCCTCGGAGAATTCCCCCATAAAACGAACTTCCTGGGTAAAGTCGCCCTTTTCTACCATTTGGACCTGCCAGATAAGGTGCCGGAGGTGGGCCTGCAGGGCCTTAAGGCAGCCGGGAATAATTCCCCGTACGGTGATGGCCGGAGAAAAATCTCCGGCAGAAAAAGAAAGCATTACCTGCCGGATTGTTTTTAGTTCCTCGTGAATTTGGCACAAGAGGGGGATTTCCTCAAGATCTTCCCCCAGTTCGGGAATCTTATTATCCCTGAGCAGTTTTCTGATATGTTCCAGGTATAACCCGGCCTTATCATCCATAATTTAAGAAGCGGTCTTTGCCTCAAAACGACAGGTACGGGCACCGGTACACCAACAGTCAATTTCGCGGACATTAAAACCTTTACCGCTGAACGATTCCAATACTCCCTGGATAAAACCTTCATCGTAAACACAGACCACATCGGAAGTATCGGGCAGACCGGAACAATCCAGATCCTCATCCACGGTAAAGATAAAGTGGGAATTATCTTCCTTGGCGGATTCGACCCGGAATATGCCTATGCCCAGGGTGTTAAAGGAATCCTGCACTTTGGCGGACAGGCTGGCGGCATCCTTGGCATCGCTCAAGAATTTTTCAAAAAAAGCCTTGCCGGCCATAACGCCCGCTTCCCGAAAGAGATTATCGGCCATTTCGGTACCATAGTGCTGTTCCAGAATATCCCGCAGGGTAAACTGAAAAAGGCGGTATACCTCTATCCGGGTGCTGGGTCCCAGGCTGGGCCGGGCCTGTTCCATGTCGGCTCCAACAGTATTGTCCCAGTCAAATTGGTACTTTCGTTCCATATTTTTTCCTCCAATTTAATAAAACGTAAGGATAACTATACCATAATTTTACGGAAGTGGGTAGGTATCGTTGAATTTTTCCTTCTTTAAGGTTATGATTGTGTATGGCCGAATTTACCCATCTCCACGTCCATTCGGATAACTCCATACAGGATGCCGCCGTATCGGTAATGGCCCTGGCAGACCGGGCGGAAGAACTGGGGATGAGCCATCTGGCCTTGACGGACCACGGCAATATGTTCGGCGCCATGGAATTTATCGCTGCCTGTGCAGAAACGGTAAATGCCGAAGGCAAACATGCGGCCCGGAAAAACCCCATAACCCCCATCATCGGCTGTGAGGTCTATGTGAGTCCCGGTTCCCGGCACGAAAAGGCCGGTTCCGAGGGGGACAACAAGTACTACCACCTGGTACTGCTAAGCTCGAACCGGGAAGGGTACCTTAACCTGTTAAAACTGTGTTCCTGCGCCTATACCGAGGGCTTTTATTACCGGCCCCGGATTGACGATGAAATTCTTGCCCAATACCATGGAGGGCTTATTGCCCTTTCGGCCTGTGTTTCCGGGGAAATACCCAAACTTATCCAGACAGGTAAAAACGCCGAAGCCGAAGCAAAGGCCCTTTTTTACCGGGATCTTTTTGGAAAAGACAGCGAAGGCCGGCCCAACTTTTATCTGGAGATACAGGATCACGGCATACCTGTGGAGGTCCTTAGAAATTCCTCCCTTTCCCAGCAGCAGATTAATGATGAACTTATCGCTATGGCGGGCCGTACGGGAATTCCCCTGGCGGCCACCAACGATGTCCATTACCTGAAACGGGAAGATGCCGCCGCCCACGATATACTGCTCTGCATCGGTACGGGAAAAAAACGGACCGAAGAAAAACGAAAAAAATATCACGGTGATCAATTTTACCTTAAAAGTGCCGAAGAAATGGCCGCCCTCTTTCCACATTGCCCCGAAGCAATCGCCAATACCATGGCGATTGCCCGGCGCTGCGCAGCCGACGTACCCCGGGTAAAAGTAAAAGATCTGCCCCAGTATCTGCCGGAATTCAAAATTCCGCCGGACTTTGACGATGCCAATTCCTACCTTAGGTTTCTGGCCGCCGAGGGTCTTGGCAGGCGGTACCACAATGAAAAAGAAGGCAGACAATCTGGAGAAACGGCCAGCTGGGAAGATATACAAAAACGGGCCGAATATGAACTTGACGTAATTATCCAGATGGGCTTTACCGGGTATTTTCTTATTGTGGCGGATTTTATCAACTGGGCCAAGGATAGGGGCATTGACGTGGGGCCCGGCCGGGGAAGCGGTGCAGGATCCATCGTCGCCTACGCCCTGCGGATTACCGACATCGATCCCCTTAAATACGGCCTCCTTTTTGAACGTTTCCTTAATCCCGAGCGGATCTCCATGCCGGACTTTGACGTGGATTTTTGTAATGAACGGCGGGAAGAAGTAATTGCCTATGTAACAGAAAAATACGGCAAAGAACGGGTAGCCCAGATTATTACCTTTGGAACCCTGGGAGCCAAAGCGGTGATCAAGGATGTGGCCAGGACGCTGGGCATTAGTATTCCTGAATCGAACATGATTAGCGAACTTATTCCCCGGGACCCAAAGATCACCCTGGGTAAGGCCTTTGCAGAAGAACCAAAACTCCGGGAACTGGAACAGAACCCGCAGTATACCGAACTTTTTACGCTGGCCCGAAAGCTGGAAGGGCTTAAGCGCCATTCCAGCATCCACGCCGCGGGGGTGGTTATTGGCAAAAATGATCTTTCCGGTTATGTGCCGCTTTACCGGGACCCCAAAACAGGCGGAATCGCTACCCAGTATACCATGAACTATCTGGAAAACTGCGGTCTGGTAAAAATGGACTTTCTGGGTCTTAAAACCCTGGATGTGCTTAAACATACCGAAGACCTTATCCACCGCCGGGGCCTGGCCTATGCGGACTTTAGCATTACCGCCATTCCCGAAGACGACGAAGCTACCTTTACCATGCTGGGAGAAGGAAAAAGTTTTGAGGTGTTCCAGTTTGAATCCGAAGGTATGCAGAATGTTTTACGCCAGGCCAGGCCGGGAAGAATTGAAGACCTTATCGCCCTCAATGCCCTTTACCGTCCCGGCCCCATGGCAAATATTTCCCAGTTTACCGAATCAAAAAACGGCCTAAGAAAGATAAGCTACCCCGACCAAAGCCTGGAAGAAGTACTTAAGGAAACCTACGGTGTAATCGTTTACCAGGAACAGGTTATGCAAGTTGCCCGGATCATCGCCGGTTTTACCCTGGGCCATGCGGACGAACTGCGCCGGGCCATGGGAAAGAAAAACATCGAAAAGATGGTTAAGGAAAAGGCAAAGTTTATTGCCGGGGCCAAGGAACGGGGTTACAGCGAACAAAAGGCAGACGAGATTTTTGAACTGCTTATTCCCTTTGCCGGATACGGTTTTAACAAAAGCCACGCCGCAGCCTATTCGGTGCTGGCCTACCATACTGCCTACCTTAAGGCAAACTTTCCTGCGGAGTTTATGGCCGCCAATCTTTCCAACGAAATTCACAGCGCAGACAAAGACAAACTTACCGAATGTATCAGCGAAGGCCGGAAGATGGGGCTGGAAATTGATCCCCCGGATGTTAACTATTCCGACAAATTTTTTACCGTGGTGGAAGGGCGCATTGTCTTTGGCTTTTTGGGGATCAAGGGTATAGGTTCCGGTCCGGCGGACGAGATAATTCAAAAACGGGCGGAGGGGCTCTACAAAAGTTTTATGGATTTTCTGGACCGGGTTACGCTCCAGACCAACCAGCCCCATCAAAGTATTGTAAGCCGCAAGGTAATTGAACTCTTAATCAAGACCGGGGCCTTTGACAGTTTTGGCGTTAACCGGGCAACGCTGCTGGTTAACATGGAAGCGGCCATTGAACATGCCCAAACCAAAAAGGACGAAACCAAATTCGGCCAGGTAAGTCTTTTTGAAGATACCGGGGAATCAAGTTTTCCCGATTTTGAATTTACCCAAATGCCCGAAATGGACCGGGCTGAACAGCTTACCATAGAAAAAGAACTTATTGGTTTTTATTTTTCCGGTCATCCCCTGGATACCTGCAAGGAAGTCTGGAAACAGTATGTCAGGCTTGACATCTCCGATCTGGATCATGCAGCGCCGGGGAATTATACCCTGGTGGGGGTTCTTAAATCACTCAAAGTGGTAACGGATAAAACAGGAAAGCCCATGGCCTTTGGAACCCTGGAAGATTACCGGGGCGAAGCGGACCTGGCATTCTTTGGCGATGTGTGGGCCGCCGCCCGGGATAAAATTCACCAGGATGAAATTATCGCCGTCAGGGGCAGGCTCGATACCAGGCGCGGCAAAACAAGTATCCAGGTAAGCGCGGTCCTTTCTTCGCTGGAACTAAAAGAAGAAGGCCGCCTTGCCGAACTTGGTTCAGTCAGCCAGCCCCTGGATCAGTACCGGGAAGCCTGGGAGCAGGCGGTAACACTGGACCTTTCTGAAGAGGGGCTGGCCCGTCTGGCCGCCAAAGCGGACAGCCAGAACCGTCGCGGACAAAACCGCGACGGACAAATCCGTGACGGACAAAACCGGGATCATGTGCTTATCGGTTATATTACTTCTCTGCGCCGCCACACAACCAAAGACCAAAAAGAAATGGCCTTTGCTTCCCTGGAAGATTTTAGGGGCCGGATAGACCTGGTGTTTTTTGCCCGGTGCTGGGAACTTAACCGGGATAAAATTGCCGAAAAAACCTGCGCTGCCCTCCGGGGAAAACTGGACTTTTCCAGAGAAAGGCCCGGTTTCCAAGTCAGTTCTGTATTGGATTTGGGAAAGCTGCGGCGTAATGCCGCCAAAACGGCGGCGGAAAGAACCAGCGGCGAAGCGCCGGGCGAAACACCGGATACAGCGCAAAAAACGCCGCCGGAAATTCCCGCCGCCGCCGGAACGATCGCCGCAAGTGCAGCCGCGGGTTTTGGAATGGATGCCGCGGGTTTTAGAATGGATGCCGCGGCAGATACCGGGCAGATTTTGCGGGAAGTCCACATTCGCCTGCGCCGAAGCGCCGCAGAAAACGAAAGAAATCTTTACCCCCTGCGGGATTATCTTATTGATCATCCCGGTCAGGCCCAGGTGTTTATTCATCTGGAAACAAATACAACGGGAACAAAAACCGAAACGGTGATCCGTACTGCGGTACAGTTAAGTATGACGGCAGACAAAGAAGAAATCGCCGTCCTGGGAAATAATCCCGCGGTGGCGGAAGTGTGGGTGGCATAATGGCTTATATAATGCAGCTTCTTTCGGGGATTATCAGCATTTATATCTTACTTGTTTTTATCCGTTTGCTCCTTACCTGGTTCCCCGGCGCAGACTTTGGCAGACCCTATGCGTTTTTATGCGCCATCTCTGATCCATACCTGAATTGGTTCCGCCGTTTCCGGATCAAAGGGCCCATCGACTTTTCTCCCCTTATTGCACTGGCGGTTCTTTCGTTGATCCGGGGTATATTCAGCGCCTGGGGAAACATGGGAAGGATCAGCATCGCCGCAGTTCTGGGCATGATCCTTGCTGCCCTCTGGTCAATCATTTCCTGGGTGCTGGGTTTTTTTGTTGTAATCCTAATCATCCGGATGATAGCTTATCTAAGCAACGCCAATATCTATTCGCCCTTCTGGCGTTTTGTGGATTTTATCGCCCAGCCTGTACTGTACCGGATAAGCAGGTTTTTTTTCCCCCGCCGGATCGTCAACTATCTTTTCCGGATTTTCTTTTCCATAGTGATTTTGCTCCTGCTTGCCGTGCTTATTAGAGTATCGTTTAACATCCTTGACATCCTGCTCAGGACCTTACCCTTCTAGTATGTTTCTTAGGGAACTTTCCGCTTCGCCTTCGGAACTGCGGGGCGTGGGACCTTCAATGCTAGAGACCCTTTCTGCCGCAGGTTTAACCACCGTAAGCTCGCTCCTTACCCATTATCCCCGTGACTGGGAAGATCGGAGCCGTTCCCTCCCGCTCCGGGACTGGAACAAAGGCCCCGTATGTACCACCGTAAGTGTATTGGCCCACGATTGGTTTGGTTACGGCGCCATGAAGACCCTTAAGATCCATGTGGAAGACGAAAGCGCCCGGGCAGTCCTTGTATGCTTTAACCGCCCCTTTTTACAAAGGCAGCTCCCCGTAGGAGCAAGCTTCCGCCTCTGGGGCCGGTTTTTTTACAAATACGGCGGACTCCAGTCGACCGCCTTTGAAATAGGCCGCCCCGGCGAACATGAAGGCATACTCCCCGTTTATCCCCTTACCAAAGATTTGACCCAAACAAAACTCCGCCGCCTTATCAAACAAGCCCTGGAAACCTGCGGCGCCGTGGACGACGAAATTCCCCCAAACCTGATCCAGAGCGAAAGCCTTTTTTCAAAAGCCGAAGCCCTCCGCACCCTGCACTTTCCCCCCGGCATGGAAGCCCTGGAAAAAGCACGGCGTACTCTTATCTACGAAGAACTCTTTTACCTGGAACTTATGATCGGCCGCCGTTTACTGGAACGCAAGGGATTAAAGGGAGGTTCCACCCCCGCAGCGCCTCCGGCATTCTCTCCGTTACAGCAGCAGCTTATTGAACGGCTGCCCTTTTCCCTTACCCCTGGGCAGGAAGCGGCAATCAACGAAATTAACGCAGATATGGCGCATTATTCCCTCGCTGCTGGCTCGGAAATAAATGCGCATTCCCTCACCTCCGGCTCGGGAACAAATGCATTTGTACCCATGGCCCGTCTGCTCCAGGGTGATGTAGGTTCCGGTAAAACCTTGGTGGCATTTCTAAGCGCCCTTAGGGCAGCAGACGAAGGCGGCCAGGCCGCCATCATGGCCCCCACGGAATTGCTGGCCCGCCAGCATGCCGATAATGCCGCCAAACTTCTGGAACCGCTGGGAATAAAACCCGCCTATCTTACGGGTAACCTTAAGTCCGGCGGCCGGGCCCGGCTCCTTGCAGCCCTGGCTGCCGGAGAAATTGACATTGTTCTGGGAACCCACGCCCTTTTTTCAAAGGACGTGGTATACCGGAATCTGGCGCTGGTGATCATTGACGAACAGCACCGTTTTGGCGTTACCCAGCGCCAGGCAATCCTTGCCAAGGGTCTTAACTCCCTGCAAAAACAGCGGACGCCGGATCTGCTTATGATGAGCGCCACGCCCATACCCCGGACCCTGGCCCTGACGGTTTTTGGCGATCTTGATGTTTCGGTTATTGCTGATATGCCGCCGGGACGCAAACCCGTTAAAACCCATCTGGCAAAAGAATCCAACGCAGCAAAGGTCTACGACTTTGTACGGAAAGAACTGGAAGCAGGCAGGCAGGCGTACTTTGTGTATCCGCTCATCGGCGAAGATAGTGATGCGGATAATGAGGGTAATGGCGGCGGACTAAGAGATGCCGTATCCATGGCAGAAAAACTTTCAAAAGAAATTTTCCCCGCTTACCGGGTTGCCCTGGTACATTCAAAAATCGACGATGAAGAAAAACGCAAAACCATGGAAGCTTTTCGTACTGGAGAAATCCGGGTCCTCGCCGCCACCAGCGTCGTGGAAGTGGGAGTGGATGTACCCAATGCGTCCTGCATGGTAATCAACCATGCGGAACGCTTTGGCCTTTCCGCCCTGCACCAGCTCCGGGGCCGGGTAGGCCGCGGACAGGATCAGGCCTATTGTTTCCTTATTTACTCCGAACCGGAACAGGGAGAAACAAACGGCGAACTAAGCAGCAGTGGACCCAACAGCGCATTAACGGATGACGGTAAACAGCGGCTTAAGGTTATGCTGGAATCAAACGACGGCTTTGTTATCGCCGAAGAAGACCTAAAACTCCGGGGACCCGGCCAAATTGCCGGTATAGAACAATCGGGTTACCTTAAGCTGGGCATCGCCGATCCGGTCCGGGATGCGGACATTCTTGTCCGCGCACGAACCGGCGCATTCGCCATGCTGGAAGCAGACCCGGGTCTGCTCCTTCCCGAACACCGCCGTGTCGCCGAAGTACTGGAGCGGGCTCCGCCGTTTAAGGAAGTGGGGTTGTGATTTGATTAATGGGGGTAGGCATTTTCAAACCGTGACAATTTGTCACGACAATGGAAAAATACCACTCCTCCTCGTCTCCACTTAGATATCTTTTTTTGGCCTTAAATTCAGTATAAATGCTGGTAATTTATTTATAATGTTTTCTTCTATTTTTTTCTTGTTTTTTTGGAAAAACATTCCAGAGGCAATTAATATTATACCTATTATTGTAAGAGCAATGGGAAAGAATGCGGAGCCTTCAAAAAATTCCCATGATAGTCTTCCAAGAAATTCTGTTAGACCGATTGTACCAAAAACTAAAAATACATTTCGATTTATAAATATTGAAAATAATATCATTAGAATATTTATCATACCAAGTATAATAAATTTAAAAACATTATCATTATAAAATACCGATAAACCCGATGAAAGTGTTATCAGTCCAAAAAGATATAACCAAAATGAATAATCTTTTTTGAATTTTATATCCGCAAGATAACCAATGGCAATCATAAACAAACCGAAAAAATCTGAAATAATGGCTCTTTGTGTCCATGTTATTTTTGTGGTTTCAAATATGATTGGTACAATATCCATCGAAAAGAACCATAAAGAACCGGTTATCAAAAAAAGGTAAAATGGAAATTTTGTTTTTATGAGAATAGGCAGGGCAACTAAAATGGCGCTAATCTCAAGAATTATCCACTTTCCTTTTATCCATACATAATAATCATCATAGGACCATTCTTGCGGCCAGAAATCAAAAAGACGTAATAATGAAAAAACAAACAAAGGCGTTACCGCTATGGGAATAGCTAATAATAACCCGCCGGCAACCTCCATCTTTTTATTGAAAAATACAAAATAACCAGAAAGAAAAAATAGTATAAAATAAATGGCCGAAATAATCGTAATGGAAATAGCCCCAAAATTATCCCAGCTTGTTTTCATTAACCATGTCATTGCCGAGATAATCAATAATGCTCCACCGTAATATAATACTTTTTGCAATTTTGTAATTTGCGTATTAGAATTTTGTATATATTCCCTAAATTTTGTTACCTGCTCGGCTGCAAAGATATTATTTTCAACAGCTTTTTTTAATTGGTCATCGGTATAGTTCATAATTTCCTCCCCTCATTATATTTTCATATAATTTTAAAAAATTCAAGCGAGTGTTTCATATATATAGTAATTTTCAACAGACCCTATAGGTTTCTCTTTTTGAACAGGAGAAGTTTCACAGGTCATATAAACCATAAGAAACAGTATCGTCCCCTTGACTAAAATTACCCTATGAAAATACTATGAAGAAGATCATGATTATCGGGATAGACATAGGCAGTACCACCACCAAGGCTGTTTCCATAGAGGACGGCCGGGTAATCCACAAAGTCAAGACCAAAGCGCTGGACGCGGTTACCTCGGCTACCGGCGCTTTTGGCAAAATGATTGTGGAAAATAACATACAAATCGGCGAAATTCGGCGGATCATGATAACCGGGGCGGGGGCCACCAAACTAAAAGACGATCTGTTCGGCATACCCACCGGCAAGGCCGAAGAGATCAACGCCATAGGTATCGGCGGTATGTTCCTTGCCGGACGGGACAATATCATTATCGCCAATGTGGGTACCGGTACGGCAATTATTGATGCCAGCAGCGACCGGATTCTCCACATGGGTGGTTCCGGTGTGGGGGGCGGTACGATTCTGGGGCTGGCGAAAAAACTGCTGGCGGTGTCGGAGTTCAAAAGCGTCATGGAACTGGCGGAACGGGGTAAGCTTAACCAGGTGGATCTTTTGATGGGCGATATCATGGAAACGGACTTAAGTTTTTTGGGCAGGGAAAGTACCGCATCCAACTTTGGAAAGATGCTGGACAGCGCCCGGAACGAAGACATCGCCCTGGGGCTTATCAATATGGTCTACCAGGTGATAGGTATGCTTTCGGTGTTTGCTGCAAAAAGCAAAAACACCGGAAGCGTGGTTGTTACCGGGAACGGCAGCAGCAACCTCCTGGGCCGGCGGGTGCTGGAAGAAATTACCGCCATGTACAAAGTTACGTTTGAGTATCCGGAAGATGCCGAGTATACCACCGCCATTGGGGCGGGCCTTTCTGCTTGTACTGTAAAGTAGGAATGACTGAGGCCCACGCCGTGTTACAATAACTGCAGAAACATGCTCACTGGTTCGCATGCGTTTCGGGGCGGGCCTTTCTGCTTGTACTGTAAAGTAGGAATGACTGAGGCCCACGCCGTGTTATAACACCAGTTCTTCCGCGCCCACCGGGCGAATCCGCAGTACCGTAACCGAACCGGCGCCGAAGATTCCGTCCATAATGGCGCGGTAATTTTCCAGAGCGGTAGCGGGAATGTATGCCTGGATGGTTCCGGCAAAACCGCCGCCGTGAACCCGGCAGGCGCCGGGGATGGACGCTTCGGACCGGAGAAAATCTCTGGTCAACGTCAGGGCCACGGCAATGCCCTGCTCTTTTACATTTTGCGTTGAATAAACATTTTGCAAAAGTTCCCAGGAAGAATCACCGGATTCGTTTACCAGTTTTAGGTATGTTCCCATGGCTTCCTGCCGGGACGAAGGGCTTTGGGCAGCATTGAGCTGTTCCAATGCGGTAAGCATTTCTGAGGCCCGCTGGTTTTCGTCAAAAAAATGAAGCGCCCGGAGCAGCGCCCGGTCCCCCAGTTTTTTCCGTATTTCTGCCGCCCGGGCTTCTACCATTTCTTCGTCACATTCCCGAAGAACTTCTTTTCCAAAAAAAGCGGCCACCGCCTTCATTTCGCCGGGGATGGCGGCATAATCCGGGGTCAGATCCGCATGGCTCCCGCGGGTATTGACTACGCAGAGGGCGTAACCTGCGGCGGCAAGATCCGCGTTTACCTGTTTAACCAGGGGTCTGGCGGGATCGGCAAAGTCAATGGCCACCGCTCCTCCATAGGCACAGGCAGTCTGATCCATTAAACCGCAGGGTTTTCCAAAGTAGACATTTTCCGCCTTCTGGCCTATCTGGGCAATTTCCAGGGAAGCGCATTTGCCGCCGTTGTAGAGATTATCGATAATTCTGCCAAAGAGTACTTCCACTGCGGCGGAAGAAGAAAGTCCCGAACCGGGAAGTACCGTGGAATCGGCGTTGACGGTAAATCCCTTTACCGCCGCACCCCGGGCAGCAAACTCAGCGGCAATGCCGCGGATAAGGGCTTCGGTGGTTCCCTTTTCGCTTTCTTTGGGGCTTAGATCTGTTTTGCCCGAAGTATCGGTTAAATCTACCGTTACATCGGGGTATCCGGTGGAACGGAAAAAAATTCGGCTGTCGGAGCGGGGCGCCGCAATGGCGGCCTGGTCCAGTTGAATCGAGGCGGCTACCACCCGGCCCCGGTTGTGGTCGGTGTGGTTTCCTCCCAGTTCGGTACGGCCCGCGGCGGTAAAAAGCCGGAGTTCGCCAGCGGCACCGGCGGTTCCGGTGGCAGATTCGGATTTGGGGAAATGTTCGATAAGGGAGGCATAGCGTTTTTTGCCTGCTTCTGCCCCTTCCTGTCCGTAGAGTTTTTCAAAGAGGGCCCTGGCAGAAGGGCCTTCGAGTTTTTGTAAAAGTTCTTTTCCGTTCATTGGTCCAGTATACTCAAAGCTGCCTTACTCCGCAACCGGAAACAGCGCTGCGGCCGCCGCCGGATTTGGTTACCCGGATAAGGGCGCCGATCCGTTCCTGTAATTCTTCCACATGGGATATAATGCCCGTCAGTTTTCCCTGGTTCAACTGGAGGGAACTAAGGATGTTGATTGCCAGTTCCAGAGTTTCCTTGTCCAGCGTACCAAAGCCTTCGTCAAGAAAGAGCGAATCAATTTGCAGATTTTTGCTGTTTAGTTTGGAAAGCCCCAGCGCCAGCGCCAGGGAAAGGAGAAACCGTTCGCCGCCGGAAAGGTTAGTGATAACCCGTTCAATAGAGCCCTGGTGACGGTCTATTACCTGCGGCAAAAGAGTATCGCTCCCGGTTTTTGCCAGCAGTTCATAACGCTCCCCGGACATCTGGAGCAGATAGGGGCGGCTGTTGTGAATCAACTGCTGAAAGGTAATTGCTTGGGCAAACTGCTTAAAACGGTAACCGTCTTTGCCACCTATCCATTCATCCATCCGTTTCCAGTTTTGGTAAATTTTCTGCTGTGCGGCGGTATCTTTTTCCAGCTCCGCCTTTTGGGATTTTCTGGTTTCGTTTTCCGCCAGTTTGTTGTTTAATTCACCGATGTTCCGATTCATCTGCTGTACCGTTTCCCGCAGAACCTGTAATTCCTGTTCCAGCTTTTGCGCCTCGTTTGGCGGAAAAGCTGGCAGCGCCGCCAGTTCCCCTTCCATGGCCGCAAGCGCCGCTTTTTCCCTGGTAATATAAATTGCCAGTTCTGTTTTTTTCCGTTCCACTTCGACAATTCTTCCGGTTTCCCAGAAATACTGCCGCCAGTCTGTATGTCCGGCAAATCCTTTGGCGGCAAAACCCGCTTCCATTTTGGCCCGGTTTTCTTCTGTTTGCTGGAACAGCGTTTTTTCCTGTTTCTGTTTGTCCGCCAGGGTTTTTTCATGCAGCGCCCGGCGGGTTTTAAGGATTTCAGCATTTTTTTGCAGTTCGCTAAGATCAAACTCCGCTTTTTTCAGTGCGTTTTGTATTTCCCGCTCATAGTGATCGATGTGTTCTGTTTGCCCATAGACGGGAAGTTTGGCCGTATACGATTCCATTTCGGCACTAATTTCTGCCAGATCTTTTTCCAGTTCGGCGGCTTCCGCTGCCAGTGAATCCCGGGTTATCCGCAGCCGTTTCAGAGCTGCGGAAGCGGCGTTTTGCCGTTCCGCCGTCACGGCGCAGTTTTGTTCGGCGGCGGTTTTTTCCCTGTTTAGGGCTTCCAGTTCCGCCCCGGCCTGGCGCAGGTTTTTTTCCGTTTCTTGTTTTTTACCGCAAAGTTTTTGGTACTGGTCCTGTTGTTTTTTAAAGTGATCCGTATCGGTACAAAAGGGATGATCCGTAGAACCACACAACGGGCAGGCTTCGCCGTTGGACAATTTTTTTCTGGATTCTTCAAAAGTCAAGGCCGATGAAAAAACAGCAAGTTCGTTAATTTGATTTTGCAGGTCCTCGTTTTCGCTGCTGCGCTCTGCTTTTTGTGTTTCCACATCAAGAATATTTTTTTCCAGCCGGGCGATTTGTACTGCCAGATCTTTAAGTTTTTGTTCCTCGGCACAAAATGATTCTGTATGTTCCGTTATTTCATGTTCGGTTTCCGCACGGCTTGTTTCTTTTTGGGCCTTGCTGTTTTGTTTTATCCGCAAATCAATGATCTGTTCCCGGATTTTTTGGATCAGCGGTTCGGCGGTAGTATACACATCCATGGCTTTATCACGGGCCGCTTGCGCACCGTTAAGCCGGGGAACCAATGTCTTTTCGCTCTCTTCCACCAGGGCCAGTTCCTGCTTTGTACCGGCAATTTCCGCCGTCAGGACAGCGCTTTCTTTTTCGTTTTGCTCATAAGCGTTAACCAGAGGAAAAAGATCGGCGGCTTTTTTTGCCCTTTCCAGATTGTTAAAATCTTCGGCCTGCTCTTGTTTTTCTTTTTGCCATTGATCCAATTCTTCCTGAGAGGCCCTTATTTTTTTTTGCAGTTGTTCAAAGCGCTGGCACTGGAGTAGGCGCTGGTTTAGATCCTGCATTATTTGTTCCTGTTCTGCGGTTTTTTCTTTGTATTCCGCTGTTTGCTTTACCGCCGCCGCTTCTTCGTCCGCTGTTAAAACAGCAATACGATTTGTGTCTTCCTTAATAGCTTTAAGCCTGCCCTCTTCTTCGCTTTTTCGTTCTTGTACGGCGCTTCCTATTTGGGAATAAATATGAGCGCCGGTAATTTTTTCCAGAATTTCCGAACGATCTTTTGTTTTGGCATTAAGAAATTCATCAAACTTTCCCTGAGGCAAGAGAACCGCACTGGTAAACTGCTTAAAGTCCATTTTTAAAACAGAGGTTATTTCTCTTTCCGCATCGGTAATCGTTTCGGCAATAACCCGTTCTTTGTTTTTGGTAATTTCAAAAATTTTCCTGGTAACCCGGGGCTGGAATGTATCACTTTTCTTTTTGCGTTGATGTTCCCAAAAAGACCGGTACTGTTTTCCCTGACTTTCAAATTCCACCTGGGCGGCGCAATGGGATGTGCCTTTGGTCATTACTTCGTTTGTCTGGGCAGAAAAAGAATTTTGCCGGGAAGTTTCCCCGTAAAGGCCCAGACAAATGGCATCAAGGATGGTGGTTTTTCCCGCGCCGGTGGGACCCGCCAGAATAAAAATTCCGTCGTTAAAAGCGGGATCGGTAAAGTCAATTTCCCATTTACCTGCCAGCGAATTGATGTTTTCAAAAGTAAGCCGGTTAATCCTCATTGCTCTGCCTCTGAATCTTCGGAACCGCAGCGGCGGACCAACTCTTCAATTTCCCTGAACATGGCGGTAAAAATTTCCCGCTCATCTTCCGTAATGTTTTCTGCCTCAAGCTTTCGTACAAAAACATCCACCGGCTGCAGGGAAGAAACCTCGGTAAGGGTTTCCGGCAGCGGGGTATTTTCTGCGGCGGTCCGTTTATCCTGGGCTGCCAGTATGGAAAAGCGGGACCGCTTTTCCAGCGCTTCCGCCTTGATGTTGTTCACTTCGTCCCAAAAATCATAGATATTACCGGCACAGCTTGTTACCTGGATATCAATAAATACTTTCTCGTCCGCCGCCTGTATTTCCGCAAGCCGCTTCCGTATGGTTTCGGTATCCCCCCGGATTTGTTCCAATTCGGAAAACCGGGGAATCGCCCTTAATTCAATCCGCGGCATCCATTCCAAAACCGACGATTCGGTGGAACTAAAAAGATCGTATTGTCCCATGGCGCTGTCAAATTCAATTATTACTACCGATTTGTCCTGTCCCGCTTCGCTAAAACTCATGGCAATGGGAGACCCCGAATAGCGGCGCCGCTCATTACCGGCGATGCACTGGGGCCGGTGCAGATGTCCCAGAGCATAGTAGTCCGCTTCGGGCAGCATATCCGCCGGCAGGGAAGAAAGTTTCCCCACTTCCCGGAGGCGTTCAGAAGTATCGTCGGAAAGGACCGCTCCGCTTAAAAAAAGATGCCCCGTTACCAGTACCGGCACACCGGGTATTTTTTTCCGGGCCCGTTCCACCACCCGGCGGTAATGAGCCGCAGCGGCATCCCGGTATTTGACTGCGGCATCCGCGGAATCACTGCCAAGATCGGTAATCAGTTTTAGATCCCGTTCCCGTAAAAATGGCACAGCGCACACTGCCAAAAGGGGAATGTTTTTTTCATTTTTTATTTCAAAAATTTCATGTTCAAAACCATCTAAAGAAGAACCTTCATTATCGGGGTTCGGCAGAGTATCCAACGTTAGATCAGAAACAATATGTATCTGCAGATGGGAAAGGATTTCTTTTGGGGCGTTAAGAAATTGAGGCGAATCGTGGTTCCCGGCGATGATAAAAATTTCCAGCGGCGTTTTTAGTTTTAACATTCCCGCAAGGAATTCATAGTACAGGGTTTGGGCCGGAACCGATGGGGCATAATTGTCAAAGATATCTCCGCTTATTACAAGGACACGGATCTTTTCTGTTTCTATAGTTTTGGCAAGCCAAGAGAGAAAAAGCCGCTGTTCTTCCAGCCTGTCCTTTTCGTAGAGCTGGGCGCCAAGGTGCCAGTCCGATGTGTGCAGCGCTTTAATCACCTTTTCCTGTACCCCATTTTCTTAGTTTATCATAACATGGATATTGACAAAAACACCATTACGGCAAAGTATCAAACATGGCGAAAAAACTGAGTATAGGACAAAAATTGGGGTTCGGCATCTTTGACCTGGGCGGCAATATGCTTTTTACCCTTATGGGTTTCTGGTGTCTTTTTTACCTCACCGATGTGGTGGGGCTTGCGGCGAACCTGGCAGGGGCGGCACTGATGATCGGCAAGGGCTGGGATGCGATAACCGATCCCCTTATGGGTTACTTTTCAGACAGGACTATTACCCGCCTTGGACGGCGGCGGCCTTATCTGCTTGCCGGGGCGCTTCCCATGATGCTGGCCCTGTGGCTTTTTTTTACCGCCCCAAACATTTCTGGAGAGATCATGCTCATGCTTTGGGCCACCCTCTGCCTAATGCTGGTTAATACGGCATCTACCATTATCAATGTGCCCTATTCATCCCTTACTCCGGAACTTACCGACGATTACCACGAACGGACCAGCCTTAACGGCTACCGTTTTGGCTGTGCCGTATTTGGTACCATTACCGGTGCGGCGGCGATACTGCCTTTGGTGGGAGTTTTTTCTTCCGGCGGGGTAAAACAGGGCTGGTCCATGCTGGGTCTCGTTCTGGGAGCGGTAATAATGGCCGTTACCCTTATTACCTTTTTGGCTGCCAAAGAAAAGCGGCATACCCGGGCGGACCTGCCCCGGGAAGGGTTCTTTTCTACCTACAAGGCAGTGTTTACCAACAAACCCTATGTGATCCTTTTTGTAAGTTATGCCCTCCACATGACGGCAATTAATTTTTTGCAGGCCATTCTGGTCTATTATACCAAATACCTCTACCCCGCAGAATTTGTTAAACAGCTTAAAAATTTTCCGCTTATCGGTAATCCCGCTGCAAGCGAAGCGGCGCTCCGGGAGACCTTGACTAACCTGACCATGGTAATGCTTTTGGTTACGGCAATGCTCTTTATTCCCGTTTCTGTGGTGGTGTCAAAAAAAATCGGAAAAAAGAAGGCTTACCAGATTTGTTTTGCTATTCTTGGTACTGCCTGTATTCTGATTTCTACCCTGGGTCATCGTTTACCGCCGGTTTCTTTCCTCTTGTTCTTTGTATATGCGGGAATTGGCGTTGGGTTTAGTTATGTGGCGCCCTTTGCCATGGTACCCGATGCGGTGGAATACGATGCAGTCCGTACCGGCGAAAGGAAAGAAGGCGCCTACTATGGTATGTGGACCTTTATCTCCAAAGTAGGAGCGGCGCTTTCTATTTTTATCACAGGGTTTATCCTAAAAGCAGGCGGATTCGAAGCCAATATCAGCCAGGGGCCAAAGACTCTTTTGGCAATCCGGCTTATTATCGGGCCCATCCCGGCGATCATTTTTCTGGCGGCCTTTCTCCTGATGCAGCGTTATTCGCTGGATGAAAAAACCTACAAAAAACTGATGGGCCAGACACAAGGTTGAACGTGTAAGAAAGAGCAGCCGCGGGTTTTGGAATGGATGCCGCGGGGTTTTGGAATGGATGCCGCGGCTTTTATGAGTTTTACTCCCCGGGGGCTTGCACAGATGCCCGAATAGGCCGCAGATCCGCGCTGCTTATCTGGGAAGGATCGTCTACATCCAGGGGAAGTTCCCGGCCTTCTTCGGTCTCCACCTCTTCTTCTTCAAAGGGTTCATCCGGCACAAAGTCCCGGGCAACGGCGGTTTTGTCCTCATGTTCCAGCCGGACAGAAATAAGTTTGGTAACCCCCGACTCTTCCATGGTAACCCCCAAAAGGGTCTTTGCGCCGGTGACGGTTTTTTTGTTGTGGGTAATAACGATAAACTGGCTGGTTCCGCCGAATTCCTGCAAAAGCTGAACAAAGCGGATTACATTGTTTTCGTCCAGGGCGGCATCGATCTCGTCAAGCAGACAGAAGGGCGATGGTTTTACCATGTAGGTGGCAAAAAGCAGCGCCACGGCGGTCATGGATTTTTCGCCCCCCGAAAGAAGAGTGATGTTTTCCAGTTTTTTCCCCGGCGGCTGGGCAAAAATTTCTATGCCCGATTCCAACACATGGTTGGGATCCGCCAGACGCAGTTCTGCCCGGCCGCCGCCAAAGAGCCTGCGAAACATATTGTGAAAATTTTTCTTTATCCGGTTATAGGTAGCCAGAAACAGTTCCGATGATTCATGGCGGATTTCGGCGGTCATAGCTTCCAGATCGGCACGGGCCTTTGCAAGGTCGTCCATTTGGCCGGAAAGAAATTCAAACCGTTCTTTGGTTTCGGCAAATTCTTCCGGGGCCATAAGATTTACCGAACCCAGGTCCCGCAGCCTGCCCCTGGCGGCGGCGAGCTTTTCCCGCAGTTCCGCCGCCGGTACGGTGATGGTAAAAATCCGGTCCTCAAATTCCAGGAGATCCCGCGAATGGGTTTCCCGGAAGTTATCCTGAATATTTTTTATCTCTGTTTCGGTCTGCACAATATCCAGGTGAAATTTTTCCAGGCTTTCCTGAATTTTTGTCAGGTCCGCCGCGCGTTTTTTTAACCGTTCCTGTTTGCCCGTTGCATCGCCGTTTTTTGCGCTGATATCCTTTTCCAGTTTTGCCAGTTCCGCAGTAAACTCTGCGCCTTTTTTTTCTATACCCGCCAGTTCCGCTTCGGCGGCGGCAATTTGTTCTGCCAATTCTTCCAGCCGTTTTTTGTCGTGGCCTATCTCTTCCTGTATCTGATGCTGCAGGGTTTCCTGGCCCGCCAGCTCCCGCCGGAGCAGCCGGGCCTGCTCTTCCGCCGCCTTTGCCTGAGCATCCATCCGGGCACGGTTAACCCGCAGTTCTTCCAGTGTCGCCCGGTATTGATCAATTTTACCGGAAAGTTCTACGTTATCCCGGCGCAGGTTCGCAATTGCTTCCCGCCGCTCTAGAACACCTTCCGCTCTGGCGTGAATTTCCGCATCCAATTCCCGCTTCCGGGTAATGATACCCTGAGGGGCCAGAAAATCGTCAATAAAAACCGGTGTGGTTTTCCGGTAACTTTCAAAAAGTTCCTGGGCCTTCTCCGTAAGCCCCCGGGCCTCGGCGGTTTTTTCCACAGCCTGCGCTTCCGCCGGTAAAGTATCCGCCAGCAGTTCCCGCAGTTTAGCCAGCGTTTCTGTCAGGGCCGCTTCGGCACTGCGCCGTTCCTGGGTGGAATAACCCGCTTCTTTAAGACCCGCGTCCAAAGCGGCCACAATGTCGTCGGTAATTGCCTCCAGGTCCTTTTCCAGTTTTGCCCGTTCGCTGTCCAGGTTACGGATTTCTCCTTCCTTTTCCCGCATCAGGGCATCGTTTTCGGTAATGCGGGCGGCGGCGATACGGATGCTTTCTTCAAAGGAGGTTATATTGGCCGCAATGTCCGCTGCCTGTTTTAGGAGGTTTTTTACCTCCGCATCCTCTGCCGCCGCATCGCGGTTCAGTTCTTCAATCCGTCCCGAAACGGCCCGTTCCCTTTCTTCGTTCTGGCTTATTTTTACCCGGTGCTGGGCGCTCTGTTCAGAAAGGAAACGCCCCTCTTTTTCCCGGGCGGTTTTTTCTACCGAAAGGCCGTAGATATTTTTCTGGTACTCCACCAGTTGTTCTTCCAGGGCGTTAACCGCATCCAGGTTTTCTTCCAGCGATTTAGAAAGCTCATCCATTTCCGCCTTAAGGGTATCCCGCTGGTTCCGCCGTTTATGGAGTTCTTCGTCCTTGCCTTCTTTGTCGTAGCGGAACTGCTTAAGCCGGAGGAGCTGGATGTCCAGTTCCAGCTGGAAAATCTCATCCCGCAGGGTCCGGTATTTCAGGGTTTTGTCCGACTGGTGTTTTAGGGATTCGTAGGCCCGCCGTACTTCCCCCAGGATTCCTTCTACCTGGCGCATATTTTCTTCGGTTTTTTCCAGCTTCCGTTCTGCTTCGGCGGTGCGGAGTTTGTACCGGGTTATTCCCGCAGCTTCCTCAAAAAGGTAACGCCGTTCCTCGGGCTTGCTGGAAAGAACCTGGTCAATTTTGCCCTGCTCCATAACCGAATAGGCGGCTTTACCCACTCCGGTATCCCAGAACAATTCCCGCACTTCCTTAAGCCGTACCTGGCTGCCATTAACGTGGTACTCGCTCTCGCCGGAACGGTAAAGCCGCCGGCGAATTTCGATTTCCGGCCGGTCCATGGGAAGCAGACCCTCGTCGTTGGCCAGGGTAAGGGTTACTTCCGCCACATTCAGGGCTTTACGGTTCTCTGTGCCATTAAAAATGACATCTTCCATCTTTTCGGCCCGCAGGGTCTTGGCCGCCTGCTCTCCCAGGACCCATTTGACGGCATCCACCACGTTGGACTTGCCGCAGCCGTTGGGCCCAAGAAGGGCCGTAATGCCGTCGGCAAATTCAACCTGAGTACGGTCCGCAAAGGATTTAAAACCGAAAATATCAAGACGTTTTAGAAACATGGATTTTATAGTTTACCATAAAACGATCATTCAGAAAAGGGTATAGACCGGAAATCGTTTTGTTGTGTATCCTTTTTTTGGGGGAATTATGAAATCCTTAACAAAAGAACTGTGGTTTAATACAACGAAAAATCGGGAATTTATCAACATTACCGGGGAAGTGGAAAAACTGCTGGCCGAATCGGGCATACAGGAAGGGTTGTGTCTGGTAAATGCCATGCACATCACTTCCAGTGTTTTTGTCAACGATGATGAATCGGGACTGCACCACGACTTTGACGTATGGCTGGAAAAACTGGCCCCCCACGAGCCGGTGGCTTCCTACCGCCACAATACCGGCGAAATAAACGCCGATGCCCACATGAAACGGCAGATCATGGGCCGGGAAGTGGTAGCAGCGGTAACCCAGGGCCGCCTGCACTTTGGCCCCTGGGAACAGATTTTTTACGGCGAATTTGACGGCCGGCGCCGCAAGCGGGTACTGGTAAAAATTATTGGGGAATGAGACAGTTCCAAAATGTCAGATTTTGGAACCAGCTCGAATGAGACCCTAAAGCTGTTACAGTTCCAGACTGCGGGTACTAAGCTTCTCTTCCATGTAGGCGGCAAAGTCGGCAACTTTCATCGGGTCCAGTTGTCTGCCGTCCCGCAGACGGATAGCCACGGTGCCCTCGTCGGCTTCCCGCTGGCCCACCACCAGCATATAGGGAATTTTCCGGTTTTGACATTCGCGGATCTTTGCGTTAAGCCGGCCATCGTCCAGTTCCGCACTTACCCGTAGATCCCGGGCCTTAAGTTCCGCCAGCACCTTCTTTGCATAATCGTTAAAACTTTCTGCCACGGGGATTATCGCCGCCTGTTCCGGAGCAATCCACACGGGGAAAGCGCCGCCGAAGTGTTCGATTAACACGCCAAAAAACCGTTCCAGAGAACCAAGCAGCGCCCGGTGAATCATATAAGGCCGCTTGTGCTGGCCGTCGGCATCCACAAAGGTCATGTCAAACCGTTCGGGCTCGTTAAAGTCAAACTGAATCGTCGTCATCTGCCATTCACGGCCCAGAGCATCTTTTATTTTAAGGTCGATTTTGGGTCCGTAAAAAGCGCCGCCCCCTTCGTCAATTTCGTAGGCCATGCCCTCGGTTTCCACCGCCTTACGAAGGCTTTCCAGGGCGGCGTCCCAGCGGCTTTGCTCCCCCACCGATTCGGCGGGTTTGGTGGCCAGGTATGCCTTAATGTCCTTAAAGCCAAATATCTTCCATATCCACAGACTAAACCGGAGTACCTCCCGAATTTCGCTTTCCATTTGATCGGGGGTACAGAAAATATGGGCATCGTCCTGGGTAAAACCCCGGACCCGGAGCAGACCGTGGAGCACCCCGCTCCGTTCGTAGCGGTACACCGTTCCCAGTTCCGCCCAGCGCAGGGGCAGGTCCCGGTAACTCCGCTGTTTGTTCTTGTAGATCATAATATGGAACGGACAATTCATCGGCTTGATGATATAGTCCTGTTTGTCAATTTCCATGGGGCTGTACATATTGGATTTGTAGAACCCCAGGTGGCCCGAAGTTTCCCACAGCCAGCTTTTTCCGATATGGGGGGTAAAGAGAATCTCATAACCGTTGCGGTAATGTTCGGTACGCCAAAAATCTTCAATAGCCACCCGCATACGGCCGCCGTTGGGGTGCCAGTAGATCAGCCCCGCCCCGGCTTCTTCGTGGGTGGAAAAGAGGTCCAGCTCTTTTCCCACCCGGCGGTGATCCCGCTTTTCCACCTCTTCCAGAAACAAAAGGTAGGCCTTAAGGTCCTTGGGGTTTTCCCAGGCGGTACCGTAGATCCGGGTAAGCATGGGCCGGTGTTCGTCCCCCCGCCAGTAAGCCCCGGCAATGTTTTGCAGTTTAAATGCCCCGGAGTGAATTTCCCGGGTATTGGCCGCATGGGGCCCCCGGCACAGATCCGCCCAGACGGCTGCGCCAACGGTTGGCGCGCCGTTTGTTCCGGCAGCCGCCGCACCGCCCGCCGCCGCATTCGCCTGAGCGGCGGCTTCCCGGTTTTCGTAAACAGAAATAACTTCCCCCGCAGGCAGTTCGTTGATTAGCTCAGTCTTAAAAGGTTCATCGGCAAAACGTTTAAGGGCATCTTCCCGGCTTAGTTCCACCCGGACAAAATCCTGCTTTGAGTCGATAATTTTCTTCATCTCCGCTTCAATGGCGGAAAGGTCTTCGTTGGTAAGCTGCCGGGGCAGCTGGAAATCGTAGTAAAAACCGTTTTCGATGGAAGGGCCAATAGCCACTTTAGTCCCGGGGAAAAGCCGGGTTACCGCCTGGGCCATAACATGGCTTACCGAATGGCGGATACAAGAAAGTCGCTCGTTTGAGGGTTTATCGATAAGAGACATACCTACAGGGTGGAACAATTCCGGGCCTTGGTCAAGTGGCGGCAGGCGGGTTATAGTATAGCTATGAGTGGCGCAGCCCCGTGTTCCTTCTACCGTTCTGCAAGGATTTTTTCTTACCCTGGATGAGGGCTATTCGCTGTTTTTTAGCGCCGCTTCTATGCCCTGGGTGTCATAACCGGACTTTTTAAGCAGATTCAGTATCCTGGCCCGTTCTCTTGCTTCACCCCTGGCCTCTCCAATCTCCTCGGCTTCCTGAGCGTGGGCCCGCATATCCAGTTCGTACTTTTCCACACTCATCTCATGGAAAAAGGCCATTTCTGCTGCGGTAAATCCGCTGATTACGTCTGCCGCCATTGCTATGCCCTCCTCTTCGCGGGTTATCTCTTGTATCAGGGGCTGTTTTTCCGTATCGTTGTAATACTTAAAAAACACGGCCCAGCGTTCTTTTTCACTCATGGCGGAAACTGCTTTTTTCGCTGTTACCCCCAGCTTTTCCAATTCTAACGTGATTATTGCTGTTAGTCCACCGAAGGGTATTTTGTTTTCCGGGTCGTAGTAGATAAAATGATGATCAAAAGACTTATCTTCAAACAGCTTGCCTCGTGCCAAAAGGGAAATCTGGTAGCTCCGTTTCAGGGTTTTATACGAACCGCTTTCTTCCCGGATTTCCTGGCTGGCAAAGAGACGGCTTAAATAGTACTCCATCCGGAAGACTTCCCATTTGTGCGGGTAGAGGGTCATCTCAATATCGGCCCGCTCGCCGGAGTTAAAGAGGCACTGGATATCGTAGCGTATCTGCCGCTGGTCCAGCCGAGAAACCGGCGGTTCATTGGCGCTTATGCTAAGTTCTTTAACCGGTTCTTCCAGGATAGCCGAGAGCAGCTTTTTCCGGGCTATCTCTGAGGGGACAGTATCCCTGGTAAAAACACTTTTGAATACCGGGTCCCAACAGGGATCGATGATCGGGTCGTGAGCTGCAATATGCTTTGCATATTTTGCAGGTTTTTCGTGTTTCGCCATAGTTTTCCTCCATACAAAGGCGGGGTCTACACTATTTATGGCAGTACCCTGCATAGTGCTTGTATACGGAGGGGAATTTTGGGGATTTTTTAGGGAATTCAGCAGGTGAGTGCTTTTGGCCAAAAACTTGACCCCAAACCAAAAAAGTTTTATATTTTAGGTATCTGATAGGCAATTTAGCGTATGGCTCTTTGAGAGCACTATCAGCAGCCTCCCAGGTTTCTTCACCTCCTTTTCCTGGGAGGTTTTTTTATTCGCCTGGGTACAGCGTATTGCACAATTTTTCGATTTCCGGTAGAATGTAGCTATGTTTCAGCCAGGTGCAAACATAAACCAGCCAACGCAAAGGCATAGCCTTTGCGAGCTCACGGCTCCGCCCAAAAACAGCCGGCTCACGGCTCACGGCTCACGGCTCACGGCTCACATTATAACAACAACGCTCAAAAAAATCTACTAAACACACAACACCTATTCTTTAGGCAAAAATCCTCATTTTTTGGCAAAACTGCCCCATTCGGGTATCGATCTGCCCGTATGGGCGGACTATTACCGGACAAATACCGCATAAACGCTGTTTGTCCAAAAAGAGAGGTTCCTTTATGAAAAGAAACAAACTGATCATGGCGCTTGCACTAACGGTTCTTATAACGTTTACTGCAGGAGCGCAGAGATCCACCCTTAATGCCGCTACCTTCGGGCTTTTTAGCGGAGACGCAGACAAGTTTATGGACGTGAACGACTGGAACGAAGTGAAATTCAATAAATTTTACGCCTTCCTGGACGGCGGTTCATCAAACTTTGTAAGCGGGGGATTTGCCACCCGGCTGGGTCAAACCTATCTGGGTATTTACTATACCGGTAATCTGTTTAGATACGACAGTACTAAATCAAAAGACGCTAACGGCGGCCTTTCTGGCAGCGTTAATCCCACCAGCAGCCCAGCGTATAACAACTACGCCAATACCAGCACTCTGGCTTTTAACGACAACCTGTCGATACTTGCGGGGCTTCCCTTTGGCGGTCTTAAGCTGAACATTAGTACAAATCTGTCCTTTAGAAATTCCGAGGATGCAAACACCTATAAAGTAAAAGATCGTGTAGGGCCGCTGGCGTTCAATCTAAGCTGGGGGAATAATTTTGCCCTGGGCTCCGGGACATTGAAACCGGAAGTAAGAGCGGGATACTCGATCAACATGAAGAAACTCAAAGTCGAACCCAAGGCGGGAACTAATACCTATACCGATACTTCAGGCGCCAACATACTGAGCCTGGGGCTAGGAGCGGACTATGTTTTTGAAGCAAAAAACAATTCCCAGGCGGTATTAAGCGTACAAGATACCTTCCGTGTGAACTTCTATAAAAATCCCCAGATGGAAAGCGGTACCACCAAAATCTACCAGGACAAAAACCCCATAAGCAACGACCTTTCTGTTTCTTACAAAAAGACCTACAACCTGGATGATCGTTTTTCCGCAGGCTGGCTCCTGGGCGGCGATTTTTTTGTATCCGTTGACCCTGTAAAAACACGCATCGAAACAGGCGCAGTAAGTACCACCACCGCCGACTACAGTGGGACCACGATAAGTCTCTCTCCATATACGGGGATTGGTTTTACCTATGCTCTGGTACCAGAACGCTTCTCGTTGAACGGCGGGGCACGGGTGTACTTGTTGAATATGTACTATGATACATTTAAGGATTCCCTGGCGGTTAACACTGGGCAGACAAAAACCCAAACACAATTCAGCATAGTCGGTTTAAGTGATTACAATGTCGCTCTGGGCGGCACGCTTATCCTTAACCCCATGTTTACCTTTGATTTTTCCTTCGGTGGGTCTTCGGGCTATTCCTATTTAGCGGCCCTGTTTAGCATAAAGAAGTAGGCGCAAAGCGCAGCGGAAGTTTGGTACCCCGCCCTTTGGGCCTTTTGGGCGGGGGAGATTCCGCTGGAAAAAAGTAATACTAAATGAGCCAGTTCCAAAATGTCAGATTTTGGAACTGCAACCTATAAAATACCCTTTCCATACAAGCGCCATGAAGGACATTACCCTATATATACCGTAAGCCCCACCAGGGTTTACGGAGGTTCTTATGGCAGTAAACAGGCAATACAAATCCAGCGTTTTTACGCTGCTCTTTAGCGATCCAAACCGGCTCCTGCTCTATATAGGCCGGATTTACGAAAAGCTCATCGACAACAAAAAACTCTACAGCAGCAAACAGCTAAGCATTCCCCGGCCGGAATTTATTGTGTTGTACAACGGCCCCGGCGAATGTCCGGCTTCAAGTGTGGTGAAACTGTCAAATGAGACAGTTCCAAAATGTCAGATTTTGGAACTGCAACCTATAAAATACGCAGTTTTGTAAGGCTTTTGCCTGAAAAACTGCAAGAGCTGGTGACAAAATAACTGGTGTATAAAACAAGATACCTTACGGGTGTTTTTGGAAACCAATGCTTCGGAGGTACAAAATATGCTGCTTACAGAATGGAACATGGACGATGCTCTTGCGGTCCGTTATGAGGAAGGGGTGGAAGATGGATTGTCGCAAGGTTCCATACAAAAGCAACTGGAAATTGCCCGCAATATGAAAAGCGGGGGTGTACCTGAAAACCAGATCGCCGGGTATACGGGTCTGCCGGTGGAAGAAATTGCCAAATTATAGGGCGTTTCTAAACCAGCAATTCCCCGTTCTGTTCAATAACAACACTGGTTCCATTGGCCATAAAGGCGGTAATGGTGGGTTCCTTTACCAGGCCGTCCAGGTGGATAAGAGACAGAGCATCGTTGTCATAGTTGTGGCCCACGGCAAAGTGGCAGGTACGGAAGGCTTTTTCGTCCTCCAGCATACCCCCGGTAATGGCGGCCCGGGGGTTAAGGCCTATGCCAAGTTCGCCTATATTCCGGGCATTTTTTGCGTAGGTTTCCCCCTGGCCCTTGGGGAGCCGTCCGGTTTTCTCGTAGTCCACTGCATCCCGTTCGGCCAGGGTAATCGTTTCCAAAAGAGCCGCAGCTTCCTCCCCGCCGGAAATATCCGCCACATAACCGCCCCGGACCCGGCAGCGTATCGGTTCCCGGATAATAATGTCCCCCTTATGGAGGCTGATGGAACCGTCAAAAACAATAGTACCTTCGGCGGTCCCGTTTTCCGGGCTGATAAAGGTTTCCCCTGCCGGAAGATTCCCCCCTCTGCCGGGGCGGGAAAAATCGCCGTCATCGGCCTTGGCTTCCCGGTTCCGGAGCCCAATGGTAATATCGGTACCCCCCGGTGCAGTAACCCGTACCGATTGGGCGGCGCTAAGGATATGGCGGACGGCGTCACAGCGGCGGCCTAATTCGGCATAATCAATGGGTACGGTCCGGGTAAAGGATTCCAGCGTTGTACCGGGGGACCAAAAAGAACGGCAGCTTTTTTCGCCGTACAGCTGCAAGTGGAAAATATGATCGTATTCCTCTCCGTTATGTTTATAGGGAGAAGTCATGCCCCGCCTGTCTTTGCCAAGTTTTTCTGCACTGATGGAAATAAACGCCTGGGGTTTTGCCTCGAATGCGGCAATTACCGCAGGTTCCGCAAAATCGAACTGGGTCTTAACCGGCTGAAACAGCAGCACCGGCGAAGCGCCGCAGTCCAGAGCAGCATGATAGAGGGCACGGGAAATGGCTTCCGGGTCTGGCAGGGGATTGGTAATGATAAGCAGCTGCTCATTTGCGGTAAGTTTAAGCACATCCGAAATGGCAATATGGGCCGCTTCTTGTAAGAGATCCATGGAATCAGTATATACTTTTCTGTTATTTTTTCCAATCTGTGGTATCCTTCTGTGTATTCTTGATAAGGGGTATTTGTATAAACGGTCTTGATATATCCGCAGGCCAGGAAAAGTACGGCAGCGATTCCGCCTATCTGGAGGTACTCCGGGCCTACTATCTGCATACTCCTGCCCTGCTGGAAAAAATAGCAAGTTTTGGAACCCCGATTTCCACTAAAGCTGGAAACCTGGTTTCCAAAGGAAACCTTTCCCTGGCAGACTATGCGGTCATAGTCCACGGTCTTAAGGGTTCCCACTACAGCATCTGCGCCGGTCCTGCCGCCGAAGAAGCGGCAAAACTGGAAACAGCAGCAAAAGCCGGAGAGCTTGAAAAGGTACTGACAGACAGCGGTTCTTTCATTAAAATGATAGAATCGCTGCTTTTGGAAATTGGGAACTTGCTGCAAAAAGCTGCCGCCCAAAAAACAAAACAGCGCTTATCCATTCCGGATACTGCCCTGTTCTCCAAACTGCTGGAGGCCGCAAACGGATACAGGGCCAATGCAATAGAAGCGGTTCTTAAGGAACTTGAATCCTGTGAATATGAATCGGGCGGGGAACTGATTATCTGGCTAAGAAGACAGATGGATAACCTGGAATATGACGCTATCCGGCAATGCCTGGAGGCGCCCAATCCTTTTGAGTATATAGAAAACGGAGGGAATCATGCTTGAGAATGCAAAAAAAACTATTTTAGCCATTGATGATGATATTACCATCCTTACCTTGCTCCGTACCATTCTAGAGGGTACTTTTGAAGTATGCCTTGCCAAAAACGCTGAAATAGCCATGAAAATTCTGCATACCACCCGGATCGATATGATTCTGCTTGATATGAAAATGCCCGGTTTATCCGGCATAGAATTACTGGATGCTATTCATCAGAACACGTCTTTTTATTATATTCCCATCATCGTGGTAAGCTCCTGCGGAACGCCGGATGTTATTGTTCCGGCAAAAAAAGCCGGGGCCAGCGATTTTATCGTCAAACCCATTGTACCCAGAACCCTCCTGGAAAAAATTCATTCCACTTTTAAGATAAGCGCAAAAAAAATAAATCACGATATACTTTCCAGAAAACTCATTATACTGGAGACCGCCTGTGAACAGGGCAAAAGCAGCCGGGTAGAAGAAGTGGTGGATGAACTATCCCAGGTGTACTACAACATTGCCACCGATCTGGAAATTGCCGAAATTTGCAAATGCGCCAGGGAAATGAATTACAATCTGGCCGCCAAGAAAATTTCCAAACTCCTTTCCGGTTTATCTGCCCGGTGAATCTTGTTCTTTTTACAAGCGATGAACTCACTCAAAATAACGGCCCGCTTCCCGGCCCGAAAATCGGTCCGGTTTCCGAGACATTACCCCGGCACGATGAACGGGCAGTGCATCTCCTTAAGGTGCTGCACAAAAAAGCGGGGGATCGCTTTGATGCAGGAATACTTGGCGGGAAGCTGGGAACCGCCGTCATTGAAACAATAGATACCGGTACGCTGTCTTTTTCTCTGACGGCGGATACGGAGCCGCCTCCCCGCACACAGATCCGGCTTGGCGTTGGTTTTCCCCGGCCCATCCAGCTCAGGCGGCTTTTGCGGGACTGCGCCAGCCTTGGTTTGGCGGCGGTGGATTTGGTAAATACCGAATTGGGCGAAAAAAGTTACCGTGATACAAAACTGCTGGATGACGGCGGCGCTCATGCCGCCTTTGTTGAAGGGGCCGCCCAGTCCCGGGATACCCGGCTCCCGGAACTTGCCGTGTACCCCAGCCTAAGCGCCTGGCTAAGCGCCAAACCCTGGACCGGGGTACCGTTCCTCGCAGCGGCGGATAATGTACGGCCCCAGGGTTCATTTGGGGAAGCCGGTTATCCTGGCATGAAGAATGGCGGGAAATCTACAAAGCCCGCGCCGGTGATACTGGCGGTTGGAGCGGAGCGGGGCTGGAGCGAAACTGAACGGGCCCTGCTGGAAACGGCGGGTTTTCTCCGGCTTTCCATGGGGAGCCGGGCGCTTCGAACCGAAACAGCCTGTGTGGCGGCGATTATTCTTTTAATGGAAAAAATGGGCCTCCTCTAAAATTTTTCCAGTTCTTCTTCCACTTCTCCCAGACGTTTGCTCAATGTATCGATGGTTCTTTCCAGGCGGATCTTTTCCTTTTCCAGCCGCTGCCGCTGATCTTCTTCCGTGGGGGCCAGGGCAGAAGTATTGCCCTGCCGCAGGGCGGTTTTAACCGAATCGGGACTTTTTCCCGTAAGCAGGGCCTTTTCTGCCCCGGTGCGGTCGTCTTCGTTCCGGATCCCCGCCAGGTAACGCATATTGTCCGCCCCAAGCCGGGGGTCCAGATCGTACTGGTACATCTTCATTGCCGTTTGGGCCGCCAGCTTGGGAATACGGAGCACCCGATCCACATAATCCTCAAAGCGGCCACCGATTTTATCGCAAAGATCGTAGGCTTTAAGAAGTTCCCTGCCCAGCTCTTTTACCAGATTACCGTTTTCCTCCAGAAATTTCTTTTTGATAAGGGCGGTTAGTTTTTCCAGTTCCGGCGAACCGGCAAACACATTCCGGTGAATCTTCTTAAGCTCGGCCTTTTCCAGCAATTCGTGAAAAATCGCCCAAAATTCCGAAGTGTGGGCCTTGGCAGACAGGGTTCCGCCCCGGGCACAGGCATGGAGATGATGGGCATACTCATGAATTGCCGTGTAAACAAGAAGATTTTCGCCGCTGGTATCGGCAGTAAAATTCCGGTTATGAAGGATAATTTCCCTGGTTTCAGTTTTGTAAAGACCATTAACCTTGCTGCTCTTTTTCCCCGAAAAAATAACGGAAAATTCCAGCGGCGCATCGGCAATGGAAAGCAGGGCCTTCTTTACTTGATCCTGATTCATAGTTCTATAGTACCCTATTCTTATGCTTTGCCGCTATTATGCCGATAGTTAATCAAGAATGACTCGTTTTCTTAAACCTTGTTTTGTTTTTTGTATTTCTTTTTTTCTCCTTGGCGCGGTAAGCGGAAGCCGGACAGCTTCGAATTTTCCCTACCTCTACTTTACAACCTATTACCGGGAATGGCTGCTCCAGGAAGCGGCAAAACCCTACTGGGCCGCTACGGAACTGGAAAGCCTTGAACAGCGGCAGACGGTTCAGCCCATCTTTCTTAACAACGATATTCTTGCTTTTTACGGACATCCCCTTTCGCCAAACATGGGAATCTTAGGCAGGTATGACCCGGCGGAACTTAATACCATCCTTAATACCCTGGCGGCGGAATATGATGAAGTTAACGGCCGGCGGGGGGTTCGCAAGGCCTTTTATATTATCTATGGGACTGTTCAGCCCAGGGGGGAAATTGGTTATATCCCCGATGAGGTACTTCAAAGTTATATCCGCTTTGCCCTGGAAAACGATATGCTCATCTTTATTGATCACCAGATAGGCCGTTACGATCCGCTGGACTCGCTCAAGATGATGCTGCCCTACCTTCAGTATCCCAATGTTCATCTGGCCCTGGACCCCGAGTGGCGTACCGATAGACCAATGCGCCTGATTGGTAATATGGGCGCCGAAGAAATAAACGAAGCTCAAAAAATAATGTCAGAATATATCGCAAAGTACCGCCTTTCCGGTGAACGGATGCTGGTAATTCACCAGTTTCACCACAGTATGATCCAGGACAGAAAAGATGTACGCACCGGATATGACCGGGTAACCCTGGTTCACTGTGCCGATGGTTTTGGCAGTCCCGAACTAAAACGCAGCACCTATGCGTACAATGCCCAGGCAAAAAATATTCCCGTCAAGGGGTTCAAACTTTTTTACAATTTTAAGATTCCCGGTGCAGGTTATGATGATCCGCTTTTAAGCCCCGCGGAAGTAAACGAACTTAACCCGCGGCCAAGCCTTATCATGTATCAGTAATGGTTCTAACGTTCAATTATACGCCCAGCGCATTTTTTAATACATAACCAACCCCAAAGGACAGGGCCGCAACTCCAAGGCTGATAAGGGACATTTCCAAAAAACGGCGGATAAAATTAAGTTCCTTTGCCGTGGAAAGATAATAGTTAAAAAGAAAAATAATAAGCACCGCCGCCGCCAGGGTTATTGCCAAAGCGGAAAAACGGTTTTCCATTAACAAAAAGGGAAGAATAAGGATCATCACGGTAATGATATAAGCGCTGCCGGTATACAATGCCGATTTGACCGCCCGGCTGTCTCCCTCGGCCCTGCTGGAAAGATAGTCCGATGCGGCCATGGAAAAAGCCGCAGAAATACCGGTAACCAGTCCTACAAGGCTAATAACTCTGGTTTCTCCCAGGGCCAGGGTAAAACCTGCCAGCGCCCCGGTAAGTTCCACCAGGGCATCGTTTAGCCCAAGTACAATGGAACCCACATAACGGAGTAATTCTTCGTCCAGCATAGTAAGCATCTTGTTTTCATGGGCCGCCTCTTCGTCGCTAATCTTTTTTGCCTCGGGAAAGTAACTAATAAGTTTGCCATAGGTTTTTTGGGCAAGGCCCTCGCCCTTTTCCATTCGTTTAAGCGTAAAGGTAAGACCCAAAATTCTGGCTGTTACAATGATACGAAAAGCCATAAAACGGTTTGGTTTAAGCGCCACGCCGGTTTTGCTTTGCCAGTATTCGGCATGGCGTTTTTCTTCTTCCCCCACGGCACGGAGTACTTCTGCATTGTGGGGATCTTTACAGAGCAATGCAAGTTTGGTATACACCACCCATTCGGTAAGTTCATTCCGCTGAACAGTCAAGGATGCTTTGGCAATTTTTTCATCGGCGATGAGTGTTTTCATACGTTTACCAGCGACTCGGCGTCCAGTTCACAGGCTGTGCAGGGAACGGTGATGCCCCAGTTTTCCAGCACTTCCGGATGTATTTCGCCAAAAACCCCAATGGCCCTGCCCCGGGAAAGGAGCGCCGCCGCCCGGCCGGGAATAAAACGGCTGTCGGCAGCTTCTTCCACAGCGTATTCCCGGGAAAGGTAATAAAACAGGGTTTGCAGTTCCGCTGCTATGGTATTAAAGTTTGCGTCTGCACCGGCATGGAGAAAACCCAGGTACTGCCTGGTTACCGAACCATAGTTTTCTGTATCTTCGAGGTAGGCAACTTTGCCTGCTTCAAAGATACGATGGGGATAAACCGCCCGGCCGGAAACAGCTTCGCTCTGCATAAGCGAAGCCAAAACGCTGTCCCGGACATATTCGTAGTTTTCTGTCATGGGGTTGGAGATTCGAATAATCCTGGAACCTTTGCCCAGCATATTTTCTACCAGGTCTTTGCGGGAACCCAGGTAATTGTAGATCATTTCCTGATAACCCAGACCAACCATAATTTCCTTGATCCGGCGGCTGAACATGGTAACGGGGGTAAGGCGGCCCACGGTAAAATCACGGGGCCGTTCGGGGGTAAAGGTTTTTAGGCCCCGGCCCATCATAATGTCTTCCATTACGTCCGCCGCATGGAGAAAATCGTTCCGGTATTCCGGGGGCCAGGCCTTTACACCTTCGCTTTGCAATTCTGCGGAGCTGCCTTGCGAAGCGGGGGCCTTTTCCGCACGCACCCCCATGCGGGCCAGCGCCTTAACGCAGTCACCGGCGTCGATCTTTTCACCCAGATATTTTTCGATGCGGGCCAGAGAACAGACCACCGGCTCTTGAAAGTAATAGGGAGTAATGCAGTTTTTTCCAAAGGGCGTATCGTATTCATAGGCCACTTCCACCGGTTCAATGGTAAAACCGTTGTCCGCCAGATCGCAGGCAACAATGGAAGCTGCCAGAGTTACCGAAGCCTGGTCCGTGCCGGTAAGTTCCACAAATAGATCCGTGTCTCCCACCTGAACGGCGCCCAGTCCGGCGGAATTGATAATAGGCGGATACGAAAGAACTTCCCCCTCTGAATCGGTTAAGAGGGGATGAATGGGCTCGTGTTCCTGGATAAAGGCATATTCCTTGCCCTTTGGGTGCTGCTTAAGAATCTCCCGCAGGGTAAGGGCGGTATCCCACTGGAGGGGCACAAAGGAAATGCTGTCCGGGTCCACTCCCTTGTAGATGATGGGCCACTTGATTTGGGACGTGCGGTATAAACCCATGGAGATAGTCCGCCGTTTGCGGCCAAAGTTCCAGGCAAGTTTTTCCTGGGTCTGGATCATATCCCGCAGCATGGGATCGCTGATTGGCTTACCGGAAGCAACAAAACCCGCCAGATACGGCCGCACCCCTTTAACGGATTTTTCCACCACCACCCTGTGCTGTGCAGCCTGGGGTTTTCCCGGGGAGGAAAAAAACGGATAGGCCGCCGCCGCGCCGCCATTATACACCCTAAGCTGCCGGGCACAACCAGCGGTACCCCAAAGATCGGGTCGGTTGGTGTCGTTTAGTTCTATCTTTAACACCCGTTCTGCCGGCGGCAAAGATGTATCGCTGTCTTCGTCCAGTTCCGCCTTGGCGCAGCTTAGCGCTTCTTCAAAGGCTTCGCGGGTTTTCCAGATACTTTTTCCGCCGGGGCATCCGGCCAGGGTGTAAAATGCTTCTTCGTTTACTTCTATCTTGGGCATGCGCAAACCGCCTCCCAGCGGCGTAGGGTATAATTTATACTACGATATGTGGGACTATGTTTTCAAGTTAGCGCATTGCTTCACGTTAAATCTTACCATAGCGCATCGAATTCCTCACGTTAAAATCTTACCGTAGCCCATACACTAAACCCGGCGCCATCGGACTTTAACCCGCGGCAGCCGGGGGTACACATGGGG